>CAZVDU010000096.1:0-15191 GCA_964625615.1 uncultured Pseudoalteromonadaceae bacterium
CCGCCAGGCTTCTATTAAGACAAGCCCGCTTTATGCGGGCTTTGTTGTTTCTGACATAAAGAAAATTGTCCAACTTCTACTCCAAAGACATCCGATCCATTGGACAAGCTTGTGGGTGCCGTTTTAAGGAGTTAAATATAGGCTTTAAATATCATAAAGTTAGCATGTTCAGGTGAAATTAAGGGTACAGATAATAGAATTGCTACATAAACAACTGTTTACAACTTTGAGGCAAAGACTTCTCGATTTATTTTGATTATTTCATGAAATACGGTTAAGTTTTTAGTAGGTCTTGATGGAGTAGGTGATGTTCAAGCTCTATTTATTTCATAAATTAAAATCTTCTTTTGCTTATATTAAGCGAATTATTTCTTTCCTAATGATCGTGTTGGTCAGTGCATGCTCGTCTACTGTTGAGTACTCTCCTGAAAACGTTGAAGTATTTGAACCTTTTAAAGATAACCTCTTCCCTACTTATGCTAATTATTCTATTGAAAGCAGTGAAGAAGTATTTTCTCTCAGTGATGAGGCGCTTGCCTATATTAAGTATAGAGTTAACGTTAAGGAAAACCCCAGAGAGAGGATAGACGCGCTGATTGAAGACTTATTTTCAAATACAGACTTTAAACTGTCTTATGTCTCAAGCGCTAATACCAATGCAGCAGAAACATTCAAAAATAGATCGGCTAATTGCTTATCAATGTCAATTATGGCCTATTCCTTGGCCGAAAAAGCAAATTTAGAAGTGCATTTTCAGGAAGTTGATATTCCAGAATATTGGACAAACAGGGAAGGGTATAGTTTATTAAATGGGCATATTAACTTGCGCATATCCCCTGACCTGTTAGGGAATACGATTTATTTTAATAGGTCGTGGACTACCGTCGATTTTGATCCACTTTCTAGGAGAAGCCGCTTCCGGCAGAATTCTATTAGAAAAAATAGAGTCTTAGCAATGTATTATAATAATAAAGGAGCAGATGCTTTCCTTCGTGGTAATTATGATCGAGCCTATGCTTACTTTAAGGCCTCTGCTACAGCGGCACCTAATTTTGATGATGTATGGGTGAACCTCGGATACCTATATAAGGTTCGAGGCGACCTAAAAGCTGCACGAGCAACATACGAACATGCGATAGCGTTGGATGATGACAATTATACTGGTTGGGAAAACCTTGCAATACTCCTTGCTAGCATTGGAAGAGAAAAGGAAGCCAAAGATATTCAAGCAAGAATAGAAAGGAAACGGCTAGAAAACCCTTACTATCACCTTATGTTAGGTGACCAAGAGTTTAAACAGGAAAATTGGCGTCAAGCAATCAAGTATTATCGCAGGGCAATAAAATTGGATGATAGGCCGCACGAATTCTACTATGGTCTTGCTAAAACTTACTTCAAGCTAGGGGATGTTAAACGTAGCGTCGAGTTCTTGCGTCAAGCAAGGAAAAACTCAGAACTGGATCAAGACAAAGAACACTATCAACGTCAATTAGATCTTTTTACATCACTTTGATTAATCCTCTTAATTACTGAGCCATTTACAATGGCTCTTCTCCATAAGTAACTTATTTTGCACCTTACTGGTGCGTATCTATCACTTTGCCTGAATTTGGTGCGAAAACGCCCTGTTTACTTTTCGCTAATGTCATAGGTTATTGATTTTATGTGATAAATCCTGTTGGCATGCGAATTGGATTAGCTTCCTTTAATTAAATAACAATGTAAATGCGGAGTGTGGATATGAAGCTAGTTACAGCGATCGTTAAGCCTTTTAAGCTTGATGATGTTCGAGAAGCTATTTCTGGTATTGGGATAGATGGATTGACTGTCACTGAAGTGAAAGGGTTTGGGCGCCAAAAAGGGCATACTGAACTTTATAGGGGAGCTGAGTATCAAGTTGATTTCCTACCAAAAGTAAAATTAGAAATAGCTGTAGCTGATGAGCAAGTTGAAAGGCTTGTGGAAGTAGTCGTTGAAGCAGCTAAAACAGGGAAAATAGGCGATGGAAAAGTGTTCGTATACAACTTAGAACATGCTGTTCGTATACGTACGGGTGAAGTTGATGGTGAAGCGATTTAATTTGAGGACGAAATGATGGAAGTAACTTTTGAATTAAGCTATGCACTAGATACGTTCTATTTCCTAATGTGTGGTGCCCTTGTTATGTGGATGGCTGCTGGTTTTACTATGCTAGAAGCTGGATTAGTTAGAGCAAAGAATACGACAGAAATATTGACTAAGAATGTCGCCTTGTATTCTATAGCTTGCATTATGTATATGGTTTGCGGCTACTCTATTATGTATGGTGGGGACGATTTCTCTTGGTTCTTAAAAGATATCACAGGAGACGGCGCAACAAGTAAAGAAGAGCCAGCAACTTACGCTCCTTCAGCTGACTTCTTCTTCCAAGTAGTATTTGTTGCAACAGCAATGTCTATCGTTTCTGGAGCCGTCGCAGAGCGTATGAAGTTATGGGCTTTCTTGGCCTTCACCGTTGTATTAACGGGCTTTATTTATCCTATGGAAGGTGCTTGGACTTGGGGCGGAGAAGCTGTCTTTGGACTTTATTCTCTTGGTGATGCTGGTTTTTCTGATTTTGCAGGATCGGGTATCGTCCATATGGCTGGTGCCGCAGCGGCTCTTGCTGGTGTGTTAGTATTAGGTTCTCGTAAAGGAAAGTATAGTGCTGACGGGCGAGTAAATGCGATCCCTGGGGCTAATCTTCCACTGGCAACGTTGGGTACTTTCATTCTTTGGATGGGCTGGTTTGGCTTTAACGGTGGTTCTGTACTAGCAACAGCGAGCGTCGAGAGTGCTAATAGTGTTGCTGTTGTCTTTATGAATACCAATGCAGCCGCAGCAGGAGGTTTAGTTGCAGCATTATTGCTTGCGAGGGTTATGTTCGGGAAAGCGGATTTAACAATGGCATTGAACGGTGCTCTAGCTGGGTTGGTTGCGATAACTGCAGAGCCGTCAACCCCTACCCCATTGCAAGCAACCCTGTTTGGGGCATTCGGTGGATTACTGGTTGTAGGAAGTATTGTAGCTTTAGATAAGTTTAAGATTGACGATCCTGTCGGCGCTATATCTGTTCATGGTGTTGTTGGTTTATTAGGACTTCTACTTGTACCCATTACGAATCCGTTAACAGAGGATGGTGGGGCTTCAATAGTCGGTCAATTAATTGGTGCGCTAACGATATTCACCTGGGTATTTGTAGTCAGCCTTGTTGTTTGGGTGGTTATTAAAGCTGTCATCGGTATTCGGGTTAGTGAAGAAGAAGAGTTTGACGGCGTTGATATGAGTGAGTGCGGTCTAGAAGCCTACCCTGACTTTACTACAAGCCGCTAACGTTTCAACTTATTAGAAATGCATAGGTAGCCTTAAAGTCGTTCCGATAAGAACAATAAATATAATAACACCTTGTCGGGACGCTTTATTTTCTTCATAACCACATAATCTGTAGTAAAAAAATTCTACATCAGTATCCTAACTCTCAATGCATTAGGAGAGTGTCAATGGGTACAAAAACCTCGTTTATTTTAAGTTTTATTCTGGCCATCTTATCTGGTTATGGTCATGCTTATGATCGTATTACAGGCAAAGCTTTCGCGACTCGGTCAGAAGTTATCGCTGTTAACGGTATGGTAGCTACGTCACAGCCTTTGGCAACACAAGTTGGTTTAGATATTTTGAAAAAAGGTGGTAATGCCATTGATGCCGCCATTGCAGCTAATGCCATGTTGGGATTAGTTGAACCTACGGGAAATGGTATTGGGGGTGATCTCTTTGCGATCGTATGGGATGCGAAAACCAAGGGCTTATATGGGTTAAATGCATCTGGACGTTCACCGAAGTCTCTGACACTTGAGCATTTGAAATCCCTTGGATTAAGCAAAATCCCTTCATATGGGCCATTGCCCGTATCAACACCAGGAGCAGTTGATGGGTGGTTCGAGCTACATAACCGCTTTGGAAGCTTGGAGATGACTGAAATCTTAGAGCCGACAATCACTTATGCGAAAGAAGGTTTTCCTGTTACTGAAGTTATTGCACATTACATAGAGGTGTATACACACAGGCTTGGGCAATACCCTGGTTTTAAAGAAACCTATATGCCCAACGGCAGGGCGCCAGCTAAAGGCGATATATTTAAGAATCCTGGTTTGGCAGTCACATTAGAGAAAATTGCCACAGGCGGGCGAGATGCTTTTTACAAAGGAGACATCGCTCGGACTATTGACGCTTATATGAGAGAGCAGGGTGGTTTTTTGAGTTATGAAGACCTCTCAGCACATACGTCCGAATGGATAAGACCTGTGTCGAGTAATTATCGAGGGTATGACGTTTGGGAACTACCCCCAAATAGTCAGGGTATAACAGCATTACAAATTCTTAATGTTCTCGAAACTTATGATATAGCTAATATGGGCTTAGATTCACCAGAATACATCCATACATTCGTTGAGGCGAAGAAGTTAGCGTTTGAAGATAGAGCGAAATACTTTACTGATCCAAATTTCTCAGAAACCCCGGTTGGTCAGTTGATATCTAAGAAATACGCAAGAGAAAGAAAGAAACTGATAGACCCCAATAAAGCAGCAAAACGCTACGATGCAGGGCCTTATCACGGCGATACCATTTACCTTACTGTGGCCGATAAAGAAGGGAACATGGTATCCCTTATCCAAAGTAACTTCCGTGGCATGGGATCTGGTATGACACCGACAGGGCTTGGTTTTATTTTACAGGACAGGGGTGAGCTTTTTGCTTTGGCAGAAGGACATGCTAATGTTTATGCGCCGGGTAAACGTCCCTTCCATACTATAATTCCTGCTTTCGTGACTAAGGATGGCGAACCATGGATGAGTTTTGGCGTCATGGGTGGTGGTACTCAACCACAAATGCATGCACAAATTTTAGTGAATATGATTGATTTTGGGATGAATCTACAAGAAGCTGGTGATGCACCCAGAATATTACATAGTGGTTCAAGTCAACCAACGGGCGAAGTAATGCTTGATGGCGGTTATGTAAGTCTTGAACAAGGCTTCTCATTTCAAACTCGCCGTAAATTGCAAGGAATGGGGCATCAGCTTAGGGATGTTGTTGGTGCTTTTGGTGGATACCAGGCAATAAAGAGAGACCCTGCAACGAAAGTTTATTATGGGGCCTCTGAAAGTCGAAAAGATGGGCACGCTGCAGGCTATTGATATAATTCATGGTCCTTAACACGCTTAATGTAGGTCAATGGGGAAAATAACGTATTATGGCTCAAGCACAAAAAGGTATATGCGCAGAACCTAACTTACATGCGCAGTATTTAATGTTCAATGTTGTTGGCGATGATCATGCGTTGATCCGCCATAAGTTAGCCGATATTTTGAACATTTTTGAATACTATGATAATGAGCATTATGAGGCAATGGTCTCAGGTGTGGTTTCAATAGGTTCAGGCTATTGGTTGGAGTTATATCCGGGGTTGATTCCGTTGGAGTTATCCCCCTTTCCAGATATGGAGTGTGAAGACAGAAGAGCGCCGGTTACGCCTTGTGATTTGTTCATTCAAATTCGCGCTGATCGGTCAGATATTTGTTTCGCTATTGCAACGGCTGTTTTCTCGTTGATGAAGAGTGACGTTGAATTGATAGAGCAGACGTCGAGCTTCCGCTACTTAGATGGTAGGGATTTAACGGGCTTCGTTGATGGAACAGAAAACCCTAAAGGCATGCGTAAATTTGACGTTGCTATTGTCGGTGATAATGATCCTGACTTTGCTGGCGGAAGTTATATCCATGTACAGCGTTATCGACATGATCTTGAGAAGTGGGAAGCGATGAAAGTCAGTGCTCAAGAAGAAATTATCGGCAGGACTAAGACAGACGACATTGAATTTGAAAGTGTCCATAAAGCCAAGTTTGCTCATACTAAGCGTGCTAATGTAAAAGACGTTAACGGGGAAAGTGTCGAAATATTAAGGCAGAGCATGCCTTATGGTGATATGAAAATTCAGGGGCTAATGTTTATTTCTTGTGCAAGAAGTCCTAAGCCATTTACTGATATGTTAAGCAGTATGATCTTTGGTGATGAACATGGTATTTATGACAAATTGTTGGATTTTACTACGGCTGAAACTGGCGCAGCTTTTTTTGCACCATCCATACAATTCATCAAGAGAAATGCGGTCTAATTTAGTAGTGAACTAATCGGGCTCACTACTAAATTCGGTCTTTGATTATTGGACAACTTCCTTTAATACATTTCCAGTTGCCTTATCAGGATAACCAATACCCATTACGGCTGATAACGTAACAGCTAAGTCTTCTGGAGAAGTTAGCCTAGCTTCTTTTCTAGGAACTACTTTCCATCCGCTAAAATAAAGGGGGACATGAGTGTCGTAACGGTAAGGAGAACCATGTGTCGCTGCACTGTAATCTCCCAGCATGGTTGATGGTTCCTGTATAAGCACGATATCACCGGATCTGCCGTGCATATAATTGTTCTGGGCACGTGATAGAAGTGGATCAAACTGCAGGTTTTGTGTACTCATTGATTTGCTTGATAAGGCATTGGCAACACCTTCTATTTTGCTGGAATCAACTGCAACCACATCGATGACATCATTAATATCAAGGTTGTTTTTTTCTATAAGTGCATGGTCAAGATAAATATTCGGTGGGATAATCTCTTTAATTAGATTGCCTTCAATATTAAATTGCTTAGCCAACTTTGGATTTAGTGCTTTAAGCTTTGGCTCGGCGTTTCCTCTTAATCCGTTGAACCCCAGCGACTTTTTGTATTCTGGAATGGCATCAACGCCGTGATCAGCTGAGAGCGCTATTAACACATGCTCAAGGCCTATCTGTTTATCTAAGAAGCCAAATAATTCACCTAAGGTTTTATCCAGTGATAACAAGTTATCCTCTGCCTCTAGACTATTGGGGCCAAACTTATGTCCTACATAATCATTTACCGAAAAACTAATAGCGAGATAATCGGTTATGTTGTCTTTTCCAAGGCTTTCATTAATTACCACTTCTTTAGCAAACGCCATTGTATGTTTGTCGCCAAAAGGTGTGTTTGTCATTAAATCATAATAAGTTGGAGAAGCTTTGGTCGGCATAGTGTGTGGGAAATCTTTACCAAATCCTTTAGGTGGAATTTGATAGAGCCTATTGTTCTCATTGTTATGGTATTGGCTTTTATCTAATGATAAAGCCCATTGCTTGCCCAGATATTGATCCTTTGAACCAGAATTATTGAAGCCTTTCACCCATGTTGGGAGTTGATCGTAGTAATAAGAGCTTGTCACCATATTCCCGGTCTTTTTATCAAACCAGAATGATTTTCCGAAATGACCACCAGTAAGCACAGCACCTCTATCTTTAATCGATACTGAGAAAATCTTGGCTTTGCCTGAACTCGCTAAATACAACTGATCTGAGAATGTAGAGGCAGTTAAATTAACGGGAGATGCACTGTAACCCTCTGCACCTACTAAAGTCGTGTTTGCATCGGCAACGCAATACATACGCTTATCTAAGTCTATATCAAACCAATTATTAGCAACAACACCATGTTGGGAGGGCAGAGCGCCTGTTGCAAGGGTAGCGTGCCCCACAGCGGTGAGAGTTGATGCATGACGATAGTGAGTATTCGTATAAAGGATTCCCTTTTTAAAAAACTGATTGAATCCTAGCTTGTTCTTTTTTTGAGCAAAGTTAGGTTCGTAACGCTGAAGTAAGTCTCCTCTCAGCTGATCTACCGTAATTTGTACAATTAACTTCGGTTTGTCAGCTAATACAGTGTTTGTGAAAACTAAGCTTAAGCCTGCGCTAATCCATAGTGCGAGTTTGTTTTTCATAATGAGTTCAATCGGTAACGTTCAGTTGAGCTTACAAGATTGGCACAATCATAGTAAGCGTAGAAATATGACAATTAAGTTAGTGTCTTTGCGTCATTACTTAAATGACGCCTAATTCTTTTAATCTTTCTTTCAAATAGCTATCTGCTGTATGTTTCTCGGATAGCACAACATCAGGCCTAGGATGCAAAAATAGCGGCAGGGAAATACGAGATTTTTTCAAGTCAGCCCCCGCAGGGTTAATAACTCTATGCGTCGTTGAAGGGAAATATCCTTGAGAAGCTTCTTGAAGCATGTCACCTATATTGACTACTAGCGTGCCGAAGTCACAAGGTACATCTAACCACTCACCATTACCTAATTGGACCTGTAAACCAGGTTCATTAGCTGCAGGAAGGACTGTTAGTAAATTGATATCTTCATGAGCAGCTGCGCGAATAGCATCAGGCTCTTCATCACCTTCGAATGGAGGGTAATGCAATACGCGTAAAAGTGTCTGCTGGCTATCCTCTATCATGCTGGATAGAGGCATTGCGTAGTTTTTTGATACACCTTCAGGACTATATTGCTCAACCCATGATAAGAGTTCAGATGCAAGGCTAATTGCATTGCTATAGTAGTTTTGGAGCTCGTCACGCAACTCATCAGGGCATTGTCCCCATGGGTAGAAGTGAAAATACTCTTTAATATCTTTTACTTTAAAACCTTTGGCTGTCTCAGAGACAGTTGTTGGAAAAAAGCCGTCTTGCCCATCAACATTAAAGGTGAAATCGTTCTTGTGTTCACTGTCAAAAAAACGCTGCCAATTTTGATAAATCGAAGATACCCAACCCTCTTTTAAAGGGTGATTCTTAAGAACACCGAAACCTGTATCTCTTAGTGATTTTGTGAATAACTCCGCAGCATTAGGTGCGTTGTAGTCGATAGCAACTAGTTGCATTTTTTGTCTCTCAAAATTAAATAATCATCAATAGTATGGCACTGAATAGTTTTAGAACTATTGATCTTTGTCATAGTAAGCAGCGATTGTCTGCTGTTGTTTTATTGTAGTGCGAAAAAGAACCCCGCGAGTGCCGCACTCATAAAGTTCGCTAGCGTGGCGGCGAAAACTGCCCTAAGTCCCAGTGTTGCTATTTCTTTGCGGCGAGTAGGGGCTAATGCGCCTACCCCTCCCATCAAAATGGCGATAGATGAAAGGTTCGCAAAACCACAAAGTGCAAAAGTAATTATAGCTTGTGATACTTCAGATAATTGATCTTTAGCATCTAAAAAATCAAGGTAAGCAATAAATTCGTTAACGACGAATTTTTGACCGATAAAGCTCCCGGCCATATTGGCTTCTGCCCAAGGCACGCCTAGCGCCCACGCTAAAGGTTGAAGTGCATATCCCAGGATCCATTGAAATGTTAACTCTGGCATACCAAACCATCCACCGATACCACCGATAATACCGTTTAACAAAGCGATAAGGGCAACAAAAGCCAATAACATCGCGCCAACGTTCATTGCCAAATGCATGCCCGACGCTGCGCCGCTGGCAGCTGCATCGAAGATATTGGCATATTTATCGTCATCTGATTCGATTTCTTTTAAATCGTTTATGGGGGTTCCGGTCTCTGGCATGATTATTTTCGCCATTAATAGGCCACCCGGTGCAGCCATAAAACTGGCCGCAAGCAAGTATTTTATCTCAACGCCTAACCCAGCATATCCTGCTAACACAGCCCCAGCAATAGAGGACAAGCCACCAACCATAATGGCGAAAAGCTCAGATTTTGTCATGTGGGGAATGAAGGGCTTTACAACTAGCGGCGCTTCAGTTTGCCCAACAAAAATGTTAGCAGCTGCCGACATAGACTCAGGCCGACTCGTTTTTAATGCCCATTGTAAAAAACCACCAATAATACGGATAACGAATGACATAATGCCAACGTAATAAAGAACGCTGATTAACGCGGAGAAGAAGACAATAACGGGCAACACATTAAAAGCAAATATAAAGCCTAATGACTTGTCACCAACTTGACCAAACAGAAACTCAATACCTTTATCACTGTATCCAATAACTAAGGCAACATACTCTGCCATACTCAATAATGCTTCTTTTCCAGGAGGAAAATAGAGTATTAAGGCCCCGATACCCGCTTGTATGGCGAATGCTATACCGACCGTTCGCCATTTTATGCTTTTTCGGTTGTATGATATTGCGACGGCAATAGCAATCAACAGCAAGATACCGAATATGCTGACCATTGTGTTCCCTTTTTAGTTAAGTATTTGTTGTATGTGGGATTTAATGATATCCAGAGCGATTCTGTTTTTACCACCTTGTGTCACAACGACATCGGCTAAAAATCGGCTGGGTTCAATGAATTGATGATACATAGGCTTAACAGTTTGCTCATATTGCAAACTAACGGACTCTATTGTTCTAGCCCTTTCTTTGATGTCTCTATTGAATCGACGCAGTAAACAGATATCAAGTGGTGTATCGATAAATACTTTGATATCGAAGAGAGGTTGAAGTTCGTGGGCAGCCAAAAGCATGATGCCTTCAACTATGATGACACTTGCGGGAGAAACTACTTCTGTCTCTTCTAATCGATTATGTGTTTTATGGCAATATTGTGGATAATCAATTGATTTGCCTTCCTTTAGCTGCTCTATATGCGATTGCAGCAACGAGTGCTCAAAAGCATTTGGGTGATCGTAGTTTGTTTTTTCGCGATCTGGCATTGAGAGATGTGTTTGGTCTCTATAATAATGATCTTCACATAAAACAAGAATATCAGCTTCTGTCGCAAGAAGTTCTCGCTTTAAGGTACTGGTAAATAGCGATTTCCCAGAGCCAGAGCCGCCGGAAATAGCAATAACACTTGTACTCATCTGTAATGTAAAACCTTATCTAATAATGTAGTGAGAGACTACCAGTGTCTGCATTCAAAGTCAGTGGAGATTATCCCGAAAAGATTCAAATATCTCCGAAATCGTCCAATTATTTCAAAATCATCGCAAAAATGTCACATTTCTTGTTTATAGTGCGGGCACTTTCGATTTGAACGTGATAAATTACGTCGATTATAAGAATAATGAAACATATTTTTCAATCTAAAATAACAGGAAACACAATCATGCTAAACTCAAGATTGAGTCGGATGGCTGCGGCTGTTGCTATGGCTGTTGGTATTTCAACTTCTGCTTTTGCGCAAGAAACCTCAGGTGGTGTCAGGGGTACGATTACGGATCCTAGTGGTTCGCCTGCAGCTAATGTATCAGTTGTTATTACTCACTTACCTTCTGGAACAAAGCGCACAGTTACAACCAACGACTCTGGTAACTATCAGGTGCGAGGCCTTCGTGTTGGTGGTCCTTACAAAGTGACTTTTGATTCGGATACATACCGAGATCAAGACTTTGAAGGGTTATTCTTGCAATTAGGTGAAGTTGAGCGTATCAGCGCTCAACTTGAATCAGAAGATGTTGAACGTATTGTTGTTACCTCTAGTGCTCCAGCTTTCTCAAATTCAGCTGGCAGCAGTTATTTTGGCGAAGATGCGATAGCAGGCCAAGCTGGATTAACACGAGATATAAAAGATGTTATCCGTGCTAATCCATTGGTTTCATTGGGTACAGGCGCAGATCGTGAGATATCAATAGCTGGTAACAACCCGCGATTCAACAGTATTACGGTAGACGGCATCAGCCAGAACGACAATTTTGGCCTTAATGGTGGTGGTTTCCCAACACAGCGTACACCTTTCCCTTTGGATGCACTTGATCAGATTACGGTTGATGTAGTGCCCTTTGATGTCAAACAAGGCGGATTCTCTGGTGGTTTGGTTAATGCGGTATTTAAATCAGGTACCAATGAATTCCACGGTAGTGCGTTTTATGAACAAATTTCTGATTCGCTAGCTGGGACACCACGTGGTGTTAATGGCAATGACATCGATTTAGATTTTACTGAAGACACATACGGTTTCTCAGTTGGTGGGCCTATCATCAAAGACAAATTGTTCTTTTTTGTTTCTTATCAGTTCTTAGATATAGAGCCAGTCGTTGAATTTGGCCCAGCCGGTGGCGGTGCACCAAATGATACGCTAGTCACATCAGCAGAAGCACAACAAGTTATCGATATCGCTCGTAGTGTTTATGGCTTAACAGATGAGCAAATTGGTGGTGTTGGCATTAGTCCAACAGAAGAAGATGAAAGTCTTGTCGCTAAGTTGGACTGGAATATTAACGATTTTCATCGTGCTTCTTTTACTTACCAGTTTAATGAAGGTAACAGAACTAGTAACCTGACCAATAACGTCAATGAGTTACGTTTATCTTCACACGCGTTTAATGAGTCAGATGAATTGAATAACTTCAGTGTTAAGTTGTATTCTGACTGGACAGATTCTTTCTCTACAGAGATCGCTTTTAACATTCAAGATGTTGATAATGGCCAAGTTTCTTTTAGTGAAATTGCAGATGTTGAAATAGAAAACTTACCTTCTGGTGGTGATTTGTCTTTTGGCTCTGACCAATTTCGTCATGCCAATCAATTGGATACCAAAAATACAATATTCAGAGTGGATGCACAGTATTTATATGATACCCATAACATTGAATTCGGCTTTGAATATCAATCACTCGATATAACTAATATCTTTTTGCCAGGCTCACGCGGTGTCATTGTATTTGACGGTTTAGAAAACTTCGCTAATCAATTTGCTGAATCCTATGAATATCAGAACGGTTTAGGTAACGATCCTGCTGTCGCTACAGCGGACTTTACTACTGATACTCTTGCATTGTTTGTACAAGACAGCTGGGACATTACAGACAGGTTTACATTGAATGCAGGTTTACGTTACGAGCGAATTTCCACTAGCGATCGTCCATTAAACAACCCTAATAGTTTGGCCAGAACAGGTTTAGATAATACTGCAACCCTAGATGGCGTTGATATATTACTTCCACGTATTGGTTTCAATTATGAAGTAAATGATGTCACAACGTTACGTGGTGGCGTCGGCCGATTCTCAGGTGGTCAACCTAATGTTTGGATTAGTAATGCATTCACAAACCCGGGTGTTAATGTTGCAGAGTTTGAAGCAGAAGGTATTACTATAACACCAGGGTCAATAGCGGGTATTTTGCCGGATGCACTGGCGGCTATTCCTAATACCGTTGAAGAGAACTTAGCTGCTGGTAACGAAGGCGACGTCAACTTAATTGACCCCGATTTCCAATTACCAAACGATATCCGATACCAGTTAGCTGTTGATTACATCTTTGATATTCCAGGTTTAGGTGATAACTTTATTTGGACAAATGAGTTTATTCATATCAATCGAAATCAGGCACCTGCATGGGTTGATGCTTCTTTACCGGGTATTAGTCAAAGTCCAACATCTGAAGGTAGTGTTGTATTAGCTAACGATGGTCGACAGCTTTTCATTGATGATGAAAATGTCAGAGATTTGTTACTGACTAACTCCGATGGTGGTCGCTCAAACATCTTCTCGACATCACTATCTAAATCCTGGGATAGCGGTTGGGACGTGAATTTGGCTTATACTAACCAAGACATTACCGAGGGCAACCAAGGTACGAGTTCTACGGCGAACAGTAACTTCCGTTTCTCTCCGCAAATCAACAGAAATGAGCCATTTATTGGCACGGGCGCGTTCGAAACAGAACACCGCTTAGTAGCAACGGTCGGTTATTCAACAGAGTTCTTTGCTGGTTATGAAACTAACTTCAATTTATTCTTTGAGCGCCGTTCTGGTAACCCAGTTAGCTTTACAACCAACTTTGGTGGTGGGTTTACAGCCTTTGGCAGTAGTGCATTCGGCGGTGCCGCACTGTCACCAGGAACGTTTGGAGGTACATATTTAGCTTATATCCCAACACCGGGAGATAATACTTTTGTTATTGATCCTGATGCAGGTTTCACTGAAGCCGATCTTTTTGCTTCTATAGAAGCTGCTGGGCTCAGTGAATTTGGAGGGCAATTTGTACCTAGAGGTAGCACTAACGCGCCATATATCAATACGCTGGATTTGAGTATTACTCAGGAAGTCCCCGGATTTGTAAAGGGCCATAAAGGTAAGGTAACCTTGATTATTGACAACTTGTTGAACTTGATCGATAGCAGTCAAGGGCGAGTATTCGATAGCCAATTTGATACATTACGCCTCTACGATGTCAATGGCATAGATGCTCAAGGGCGCTTTATCATCGATCAACTTCGGGATGACCCATTCAGGTTCGATGCAGATGATTCAACATGGCGTATTAAAGTGGGCGTAAGCTACGCTTTCTAACACCATTCTGTATTAATAGAAAAGCCGACTTATGAGTCGGCTTTTTTGTCTGTTATGTTTCGATAAATTTAATTGAAGTTCCAAATGTTCTATACACTATCAAACAGTGCCTCAACTTTTTCGCAGGTCTCTTCTATTTTTTCAATATTGGTCGGTGCAATAAAGATTGTATCGTCACCTGCTATTGTCCCTAAAACGCCATCGGCAGGACTCAGTGAATCCAGCAGTCGTGCGATTAATTGAGCGGCACCCGGTGAGGTTCTTATAATGATCATGACGTTATTGTGTACTATATCAAGCACTAAATGTTTCAGTGGGCTTTTGGCTGTTGGCATGCCTAGTTCGGGAGGTAAGCAATAAGCCATATCGCCTCTAGCATTGCGTGTTCTTACAGCACCAAACTTACTTAACATTCTCGATATTTTCGATTGGGATATATTGTTAAAGCCTAGCGATTTCAATGCGTCAACTATCTCGGCTTGTGAGCCGTAATTTTCACCTTTTAGTAAATCTTTGAATGCTTTAACCAGTTCTTCTTGCTTTGTCATTAAAATGATATCACTCAGTCAATTATACGAATCGGCCTTTATAATAACTCGCTTTGAGTACATCCAATGACTCTCAATCGTAACAATGTCGAATAAGCGTGTTTACTTTTTGGAATAGCGTTAAATGCTATATTTCCCAGAGTAATTATTAAGGAGGTTTTGTATTATACCAATAGAGCTAATTATCTCTATTGGTATAATTCTGCCGCAACTATTGATTTGGTGCAATTCGTCCCCACATTGGAGACGTTTGTAGACTGTAGAATTTTTATTTGATAAGTCTGCTTGTTTTGAATGTCGACACCTTAATAGAAGAAGTTTGACTTTATTAGGTGAGTAAATGTGCGAAGAATCGTGTTGGTTGTTGAACGACTAACACAAGACAAACTAGCACATTGTTTTTTGGTCAAGCTTGCATTAGTGTTGCCCAGCAATCTTAACATCTTTTTTGGAGATTAAATT
>CAZVDU010000097.1:0-2855 GCA_964625615.1 uncultured Pseudoalteromonadaceae bacterium
TCAGTTTTCACAATAACAAGCTCCGTTTAGCCGCTGCACTGTTTAACCTGGAGAAAAGCATAACCAGAACTCAGAAGCACCTTCAGAATCTGGATAGAGATCGGTGTAATTGATTTTGACCTGCACGGTCTGTCCAACAAAATCTTTGAGGACACAAGTCAAGTCAACCGGAGGCAATGGCTGAACGTCTCCACTATCACCTTGACTAAAGTCATGCTGATAGACAGTCTGCCATTCTCCGTATTGGGTTTTCATCATGATAGTAACTTCGTCATCGACATAGACGGGTGCTGTGCCAGTGCTGTTCCCCGCAAGTTTAATGCTCACCCAGTTTGGCAAGATAAAAAAGTCTGTGGTATTACTATAAAACATGTGAGGCAAATCAGCTGAAGAGGGCATTGCCGCTGCGCTATTACCCAATTTCACCTTAGACTCTTGTACAGGCCGCAAATTAAGAGACGGGTCGCGTTCAAACTCCTGAAATACAGGCTGTCCATTGCTGGTGATATATTCACCTGTGTCTGGATCTTTAGTGGGTAATACCATCCCAAGTTTAGGCCAAGCATAGACCATCTGGTCATAACCATCAGAGGAAGATAATGGATTGCCGCTGGCGTCAAACCCCCTAAACCATTCTCTATAGGTGCGAGTATCTGTACCGGCATTATATTGAAAGACGATATCTGGCCGTTGTACAGGCCACCAGGCAACATTACAGGACCAATAATCACCTTGCCAGGGACTCGACATGTAAGCAGCTAACTGTCCCGGCTCTACACCTGCCTGAACCCTAAATGCGTCTGCAAAGTATTCTTTATAAAGGATAAGGTAAGGAAACTCGATACCAGGGTGAAACCCTCCACCGATAGTGGGTTCTAATGCAGATGCATCCAGAGCATGTGGTTGCTCATCCAGCGGATAGTCCTCCAGTACTTTTGGTGCTTCAAGCGTACCAACCTCAAAGTCACCTGCTGCCCACTCCGCCATTCGAGCCAGTTGCCAGTCAGTTAAACTAAGATATTCGTTTGGCAAGTTGTGACCTAACTCTTGGTTTTGCAACGGTTTGCCACCCGTTCCCCAGAGTTTCGGCATTTGGTTACCGCGAGACACCGGGCCTTCTCCAGTAGGTCGGGGAGGCCGCTCAGGCGTTGGCGGAGGCCCTGAAGGGATAGGCGGCGGATCGATAGGCAAAGTATCGATAAGCTTCGGGAATTTACCAGATCGGTCACTGCGCTCTGCTTGGCGCATGATGGCGAAAATTTGCTTGCGCGCTGGAGCTCCTACTGAACTCTTGTCGGTGAATACGGCAAGGTTTTTAGGACTGAGCAAATTGCCGCCCTGCTTGGGTCCGTGAGCCATGTTTCGCGTCGAAGGCTCGACTCCTGACGCTTCTGCACTTACCCAACCATAATTGCACGCCTTCGATAATATGGGATACACATCACGATAAAAGTTAGTGGGTTTGCCTTGATTAGGGTCGGATTCCGGGAAGGCTTCATATACCCTATCCAGTAAACTAACCACATGATACATGTTGGGTGCAAATTTAGGGGGTGCACTGACAACCCACCCTCCCTGTAATGGGTTGCGCGAGCCGTCTTCATTCCGGGTGCTGAGGGTAGCGCCATCATCAAATACTACCGTTGCATCTATTTCGCCACCACAGGTGTCATCCCACCAACCGGGCACATTAAAATAGGCAAACTGATTGGTAAGCGGATCTTCACCGTTATCCGGTCCATTAGGCGCATCAAAAAACTCGCTGGGATTCGAAAGCTCCACTTTTGGTGTCGTAACACATTCTGCTTTGCCTGGCGCTGGGACAAAAATAAGGCGTTGCTGTTCATCCAGCCGCAGCTGTCCTAATTCGATGTCTTTTGCCCCAGTATAGGTCACCTTAACCGGTTCTCTTTTCTCGTTTGTTAAGGTTTTTTGTTCCATATTGGCAAAACGCAAATACCCAGGCAGCTCAGACTCACCGATATCATTAAAGATATCGCCAGCCAATATGACGGGTTGCTCATCAGAAGCAGACAAGCTTACCGGACCAGGATCGATAATAAGTTTATCCCGATCAATGGGAGACGTCTTATCCCCCTGAATATTGGGATTACGGTAGTCATTAGGGTTGAACAAATAAGCACCCTGAAAGGCATAATTGGCAGCTTTCATGTTTCGCACATGAACGCGCCAAACTATTTCTTTCACGCCTGGTGAATCATTGGTAATTTCGACCGTCTTACCATCCTGATCCTGAGCATAGATACGAAACCTTTGAGCCTGACGTTTTAGACGATTTTGACAATCTCTATAAGTCCCACCATTTGGACCTGGTCCACCAACACCACCTGGATCAACGACTATTCCGGGCGCTTCTGGGCCGAGGTAGTATTCATCACTGTTACCGAGTCGCGCTAAACCCATTCCTGGGTGGATACGGATGTTTTCAAAGTTGGCTGCCATGGGTGCATCCTTTAACGGTTGAGTCTGTAAACAGGTATAGATTACATAGGTGTGGAAGAAACAATGTGCCAATTCATAAGATCATCACTGCTAACCAGATAATAATTGTCACGATTACTGATATTGGCATAAGTCGCTTCTGCACCTGAAAACACTTCCTGAACCTCAAAGCCATCACCAAAATTGACGTTTATAGATATATTAATATCATCAATGTCAGCACTTTTTGTGGTCAAAGAATCCGGGGGCTGATGGCTAATAGCAAGTCCAGATGTGCAATAAAGTGCTGTCGATGTAGCACTCACGTTTTTGATAAAACTTCTGCGATCCATACCACCCCCTAAAAGTCAGGTATCATTCAAATTCAGCTGTTTCTGCCCTTAACAACCAAA
>CAZVDU010000097.1:2955-8201 GCA_964625615.1 uncultured Pseudoalteromonadaceae bacterium
AAAAAAGACTATAAATTTTATTTAATTGCTTAATAACTAGGTGACATTATTACTTATGTCAAAATTTTCCCTAATAAATATAATTTTTCTTTCAAACGAAGGCGCCTCTATCAAAAATAATTATGTGACGTTACTACCCTATGCACCCCGAACCTATAAAAATAAAGCCCGAGAGTACATACACCACATATTTACAATATCGAAAAAATAAGATGTTTTTATCATTAAAGAAGGTTTATTAATTAATAAGACACTTATAAAAACAATCACACTAGCCCTAGTCGCAGTATAGGGAGTTAGGCATAAGAAAAATATTACGAGATATTACACGTCTATTTTTTATGGGTTACTTGGTAATTTAAAGAGCCCGAGTGTAACAAGCGTAAGTGAGTGGCCCCTGATGGAGTCGTTAAGGCATAATTCGAGGGGAAACAGTGTCATTTGTTTTAGCAACACAGGCAGGGGTACAAATGGCTTGTTTACAGGCGTTCCTTATGTGCTCTCAAGTTCCTTAGATACTTTGTCTTGATTTAGTTGCGCAGAGCAAGATCCGGTTTGACTGGCGAATGAACAAAAGAATCAAAAAAAGCTCCTCAATACTCGCTAGCTGGTTAACAAATAGTGCATCTGATAATATCCTAGCGTTAATATTGCAGGAAAGGTAAACATTTCAGATGACAGAACTTAACCCTAGTTATGTAACCGCTGTCGCTGAACAATTGTCGTTTGTGAGCGCCTTCTTAGGAGGGATTTCAGCAACGATACTTATAACTATCGTGGTTTTCACCTCACCAAAGAAGTCTGTTAGCTGGATAGTTTCTGCATCAGCAATAGCAGCTTGCAGTTTACTGATTGCAGTCGTCGCTTCATGGCGATTAATCATCCTTCTCCATCCAGACCTGCCAATATCGGTTGATTCAACTGTAGTAAAAGTTTTATGGGCAAGTATGTTGATAGGATACGGCTTAGGATTTCTGAGTCTACTTGCAAGCATTGGACTATCCGGATGGCTGCGTTCAAGAAAAGCAGGGCTAATCACCACAAGCATAGCTTTAGTTGCAGTTCTCTTTTTTGTTTTAGTAACTCCATTTGGGTTTTAGACATATAGAATATATGTCTGACACTCTCTTATCCTGCAATAGAGGTGAAAAATTTTCAAACTAGTTGAAGTGATCGTCGGCAGCTTGACTCATGCTCCGATTTTTTAGAAAGTAAATTACCTTATCAGAATAAATAAGCCGCCTACACTTTAATGCAGAATTTGCTATGTAATTCTCAAATATATTCGCTATGCTTTATCACTACATATGGCAAAGCAGCCAATATATGGAAACCTTGATAACACAGGAACATCATTTTGCTCAAATCCACTTTTATCTCCCCTAGAAAATCCATCGTAATGGCCTGTGTGGGTCTTCTTTTGTCTTTGCCAGTTATTCAATTGCAAGCAGCACTGCAGGAAACAGCAACTCAGCAAGTTCGTAGCGAAGCCAGTGTTTTTGCCACTGAAGACGCCATTGAAAAAAGAATGCAGGAGCTGCAAGTACCCGGTGCTAGTGTTGCAGTTATTAAAGGGGGAAAGTTGGTCCTTGCTCAGGGCTATGGCATTGCTAATACGCAAAACAATGCTCAGGTGGATGAACAGACTCTATTTCAGGCAGGTTCTATAAGTAAACCCCTGGCAGCGCTTGCCGCACTAAAGCTGGTGGAACAGGGTAAGCTGTCCCTGGATAAAGACGTAAACAACTATCTCAAAGACTGGAAACTGACAGGTGAAGAGCGCTACCGGAAAACCCCTGTCACACTAAGACATTTGCTGACGCATACTGCCGGGCTAACGGTACATGGTTTTCCTGGCTATGCCAGAGGAACTAAACTTCCCAGCACAACAGAAGTACTGCAAGGTAAAGGCAACACTAGCAAAGTACGAATTGACAAACGCCCTGGCGATAGATGGCGTTATTCCGGGGGCGGTTATACGGTAATGCAAAAGCTGGTGGAAGATGTCACCGGTTTACCCTTTGCAGAATATGCCGATGCTAATATTCTAAAACCCATGGGAATGACACACAGTACCTACCAGCATAACTTACCCGAACCCCTCAAGTCTCATGCCAGTGCAGCCTTTGATCGCAATGGTAAGATGTTTGATGTGGTTTACAATGACTACCCAGAAAAAGCCGCTGCCGGTCTCTGGACGACGCCCACAGATATCGTGAAATACGTACTGCATATGCAGGCAATCTTGCAGGGTAAAACTGACGGAATACTGCAAAAAACCACCGTTGAGTCCATGTTTAGCAAACATAAGAATGGCTGGGGATTAGGTCCTCATATAACGGAAAGCAGTGGACAACTGGTATTTGGCCATGGCGGTAAAAATCTGGGGTTTACCAACGACTTTAGAGCCTTTGCACATAAGGGTGATGGCTTTATTATTATGACCAATGCCGACAGTGGTCGCTCACTTATTACTGAACTGACAGGTCGAATTTCTGCACACTATTCTCTTGGGTCGAGCGTGCGATAAGTACTATTTAAAAGCAACAGGTAATAAATTGTCACGCGTCACAGCAATTAGACTTGTTAACTGCTATTCGTTTGTTAATTTTGAAGTTGAGACACATCAATTAAACATTTTTGAGATGTTTTGTTAAGTGAGTGCGATATACCGGCATAGCCGTTCCGGCTTCTCAGTTTGGTGGCTATCAGCAAAGCCCCAAGCGTGTAAGCTAAACCGCCTATTTGGGCTAGTTGAACTTATTGCTCCTCTTCTTTGACTGGTAAGGTTTGCAACGTAAATACACAATCTGAGGGGCTTATAACTCTTTCGGACTGGATGCTTGTTATATGACGAAGGTCTGAAATACGTACTTTTCTGCTCCACAGCAACTGCTGACAGGGGCATTAGACAAGGAACGGACACTAATGCACGTTTAGCATTGAGAATTTACTAAACCTTAATACGCTAGGATTTGTGATTCCCGACTTGATTGGTAACCTGCATTGTACTCACCTAAAGACCTTGAGCATTTTATTGATACCATGGATCTGCTCAAAGTATTGAACAATACAATCGATGCCTAATATTCATTCGAATTAACTATTAGGAAAACTAATAGAATCAGTCTTTGATACAGACTTATTCTCAGTTGTTTGTATTCGCAACTACATAATATCGACAAACAATTTAGAGTGAACACTTTGCACTTCACGTTTAACTACCACAGTGATTTTCGCCCTACAAAACCATTAAAAAACAAGTTCGCGTTGATAATCAACCACTTTTCTATATACTAGTAGGTAAGCTATTGATGCGAGGCATTAAAACCATGACAGGCACACGCACAAAAATACTTGATCTCGCTGAGTCATTGACGCAGAGAAAAGGGTTTAATGGTTTTAGTTACAGTGACATCGCTGGCGCAATTGGTGTTAAGACTGCGAGTATCCACGACCATTTCAAACGTAAAAATGATTTAGCGGCTGAATTGCAATCTGTCAGTCCACGCGTGGCCGCGTTAGTACAAGTGTATTTCCGAGATTACTTAACATGGTTTAAGCGTCAATTTGAGCAATCAAGCAAGGACAATCCAACACGTTTGGCATTTGCTTTTTTGAATGGACTCGAAGGGTTCTTACTTTTCGCTCAACTTAGCGGAGATCCCGATATGACTTTCGATTCGCTACAAGACTTTGTATTAAGCTGAATATCTCACTTACCCAATCTATTTGCACACAGGTAATTAAATTGAAAAAGGTAGCAAGCCAACATGAGAAACATAAATCAATGACGATGCTCGCAGATGTATTTAACGGGCGACGTCGACACGTTATTTTTCAACATCATAAGTAAATTTTTATGAAACTAATTTAGCACTATGGTTCTGCCTATTCAAAAACACCAAAACACTTACATCTGGCAAGGTTTGTTGTAGTTACGCCAACGATTATTACGGTGTCCCAAATGCTTCTCCAGAAAAGACTGAGAAGCGTCTGGTAACGAATACAGCTTAATTGGATGCTCTAGCCATAAGATTAAGTTTTTAAAAATGCTATGGGTAAAAATTACTCGGAACCGAGAAAGAGGAATAAATGATGATACCTGAACACATAATCAATAGAAAAGGATCGAGAAGCTTAAAGGATGTGAATCCGGAAGTGATAGCGTATTTAAACGCAGGGAAAATAGAGACGAAGAATTTGATGGAATGGTTGGCAATAGATCAGCTTGCACTATTAAAAACGGTGTTAAGACCGGCAGATAAAATGGATTGGTATGAACCTTTCGAAAAAGCTGTAAATGCTCAAAAAAAGCCAACATCTAATAGCACTGCCAAAGTCATTGGTGAAACTTTCGCACAATTGTCTGATTCGCTTTTTGTTCAAACGTTTTTATCCGACAACCATAGTGACATGATACGTTGTTGGGGGTGTTGGGCTGAAAGTATATTTCATGATTCTATCGATGGCTTGTTGGATGCAATGAAGTCCCATGCTGCCGATAGGCATTTCATGAATCGAGAAGTAGTAATATTTGCTTCAAAGGAACGCATTATCGATGATTTGGATACAGCAATCCGGATACTGTCAGCTTGGGTTTATGAAGAAGATGAGAATATTCGACGATATGTGGCCGAAGCTATACGACCAATAGGTGTGTGGACCAAAAAGATTGCTGAATTTCAAGACAACCCTGAAAAAGGGTTATCGCTGCTCGACCCATTAAAATCAGACTCCTCAAAATATGTTCGAGATGCAGTCGGGAATTGGTTGAATGACGCCAGTAAATCACAACCTGACTGGGTAAAAACCGTTTGTAATCGATGGGGAAAAGAGTCTACGACAAAAGAAACCGCATATACCATTGCAAAAGGATTGCGAACCATTGAGAAGAATAAATGTAAATAACGCTACCGCTGACATTTTTATTACCTTCGGTTTTATAGATGCTTACAATAGAAGTAAGTAACAATAGTGATATATCTGTTCGTGTACTTAGGTTTGGATATATTGCGAGAAGGTGCAGACAAACTGACAATCGTCGGCACGGTGATGTTTGTAATACCAATGGCCTTTCTATTCTCGAGCCTGGCACCATTATAATCAATGCACACGCATAAACACTGCGGGCAGGGCAGCTCATTTCTTTTCAATAGCCTTCTGCTCTCAATAAATGCGCTTATAGTGAACGCCGTTCCCAAAAGGCTTTATGAGAGACAAACAATCGATATTATATAAACGGC
>CAZVDU010000097.1:8301-15080 GCA_964625615.1 uncultured Pseudoalteromonadaceae bacterium
ACGCCGTTCCCAAAAGGCTTTATGAGAGACAAACAATCGATATTATATAAACGGCTGTTGCAAGTGAGGTTTAGTTAACAGTGTGGGCAGAAGAATGCTTGACAATAAATATTCATTTTGAAAGCTTAAAATCCAAAATTTCTAGAAATGGTCAATACAAGTCTTCCATCTGCGTTTGATGAATCATCAATGTCAGTATCCCAATAAGACAGATCAAAACCAGTCTCTTTATAGACCCGAGAAATACCAAATCGGTAGTACTTGTAACTATCGAAATCGCCATAAGTTGTTGCCAGAGAAAACTGGTTGTTAAAGCTATGTGTATAACTGAACTCTACATTGTTATCCAATACGTCACTGGTGGAGTAAGTGACACCAAACCCACTATGACTGAGATTAAGTAGATATTCTCTTGCGTTACTATCACTCGCATTCCCATGACCGAAAAAGAGATATTCAGCGATACTGATATTAAGGCCTAATCCATTCTTTAATGTCGTCGCCCAACCAGCGTATAAATCGATTTCGACATTTTCTGGACCGTTAAACTCAACATTACTTGCCCAAACGCCCGCATAGAAGCCTGTTTTGTCAGAGTAGTTAATGCTGCCTTGAAGTGCGGGGTCGCGGCTGGTTTGGCTTATACCTCGGAAGATGTAGTCACTCTGAAGTGTGACGTTTGTTGTGACTTGCGCACTCGCGCTCGGTAAGTTTAAAAATAAGCACACAGCCAATGCTGAGTTAAATAAAAAGTTGGGGAAAGTCATGATTTTCTCTGAATGTTGACTCAATATCACACATAGCTAAACGTCACCATAATTCCTGAATGGAAAAGGTGAGCTTTGACTTGATTAGAAATTGTTAGAGTTTGGCGATCAAAATACCAAGTGTGTTCGCACAACGAGGCTATACGAGGTGCTTGCGCTCAGACGGTCAGCGGGGGTAGTATCTGGTTGTCTGAGGCAAGCGGACTAAGTACCTGAATTTTTACTTAGTGTTCAGGTGTCCATCCACTGATAGATTTGACTTCAAGGAAATCTTCTAGCCCCCAAGAGCCACCCTCTCGGCCATTACCAGATTGCTTGTAGCCACCAAACGGTGCGCCACCAGAGCGAGCCATTCCGTTCATTTCTACCATGCCTGAACGTAAACGCCTTGCAACGCGGTTTGCTTTTTGACCATCTTCTGTTTGGACAAAGTTAGTGAGACCATAAACCGTATCATTGGCGATTCTGATCGCGTCAGCTTCATCATCAAACGGGATGATAGATAATACAGGCCCGAAGATTTCTTCACGTGCTATTGTCATTTCATTGTTGACGTCAGTGAACACTGTTGGGCGTACGAAGTAACCTTTGTCGATACCTTCTGGGCGACCAAGACCACCAGCAGTAAGTGTCGCACCATCTTCGATACCAGCAGCAATAAGTGCTTGAACCTTATCAAACTGAGATTGAGATACCAATGGACCAATATGTGGACCTTCTTTTGAAGCAATATCAACCAACGTTTCGTTTGCAGCTTCAACAGCGGCCGCTACAGCTTTATCATATATTGAACGTTCAACTAGTAGGCGAGTTGGTGCATTACATGACTGTCCCGTGTTACTAAAGCAGCGTTTTACACTCCAAGCAATAGCATCTTCACGAGCATCAGCAAAAATGATGTTAGCGCCTTTACCACCAAGCTCTAAATAAACACGCTTAACCGTATCGGCTGCTGCTTTAGTAATTAGCTTGCCTGCACGAGTTGAGCCTGTGAACGATATCAAGTCGACATCTGGATGATTAGTTAACTGACTACCAACACCGTCACCATCACCATTGACTAGGTTGAAAACGCCTTTCGGAAAGCCTGCTTCGTCAATCATTTCAGCAAAAAGAAGCGATGACATAGGGGCCATTTCTGATGGCTTAAGTACCATTGTACAGCCGGTTGCTAGAGCCGCTATAACTTTTAAGGTAACTTGGTTCATTGGCCAGTTCCACGGCGTAATCAATCCACAAACACCAACGGGTTCATACATGATTCGGTCATTTGGTGCACTGTCATTCAATGGACGATCAAAATCAAAGTCTTTCAATGCTTTGATGAAGTTAGTGATATGATTTAACCCTGTGCCCGCTTGAGCACCTTTCGCCCATAAAAGTGGTGCGCCCATCTCTTGAGAAATCGTTTCACCCATTTCATCTCTGCGACGAGTGTACACTTCCAAGAGTTTCTCTAGAAGAGCCAAACGCTCTTCTTTAGTGGTTTGACTCCAACTGTCGAATGCTGCGCGCGCTGCGGCTACAGCTGCATTAGTATCAGCTTCATTGCCGATAGAAATAGCAGCATAAGCTTCTTCTGTCGATGGGTTAATGACTTCAAGAGTAGCATCGCTATTTGCATCAACCCATTGACCATCAATATAAAATTTACGTAATTCTTGCATAATTTATCTCTTTTAAGTCGTTTTGAGTTACTTAGTTTCGTGTGTGAGAGTCAAAGACCTTTGCACTGATTTTCCACTGCCCTTCATGCTTATAAAGCACAAAGAAATCCGTAAATCGGAAGCCAAGCCAATTTTTTAATTCGACTTTTACAGCAGCAGCCGGGCCGGAAATATCTATCCAAACAATGCGAAATTCCACATCAGGAGCTTCACCAAGACCGGTAATCGTTTCCTTAAAGCTGGCAATGTCCATGTTGTAAAATTCACCATCCATACTGCCAACAACATGTGTATGGTCATACAAAGTGCTTGTTGCTACTTCACCGTCACCTGCTTTCGCCCCTTTTATATAAGGCATAAGCGCTTCGACTACGGCGTTGTACTCATCGAAACTATAAGATTCATCTGCTTTGGTTTTCTTACTTAGAACATTCATATTTTTGTCCTATCATTCAATCTGATCGTCTACCTGCATTAAGGTAGATGACGTTTTTATAAAAAAAGCAACTGCACCTCTAGCTTCACAAACTACATTAAATGCAAACAATTAGCGTAGTGACTATGGCCTGCTAATCGCCTCTATAATTAAAGGAGTAAATTAGTTTTTATGCTCGAAATTACGCATAAATAAAATTTAACGAGTAGTATTAATCTAACACTATGAAAATTCTATTCGCAATCTACCTGCATGTCTATAGATTTTATAAAAATATTTTAGTATTCACCTGATAGAGCGCTATCTGTTTACATTTTTGCTAATTAACTTCGAAGTACAAAGCCTAGTTTCTAGGACTCTAAATAGACTTTCAGTGCATCTTCTACTACTTCAGGATCACATTTCACTCTCGCAATCAAAAGCGAGCCTTCTAATGTACTTAAAAAACGTAATGCCTGAAAGTTCGCATCTGCATGTCCTAGCGCTTTAAACTGTTTAGTCAACCAAAGTTGGTAATCAGTAAAATAAACATCTACTTTCTTTTTTACCTTCGGGCTGATGGATTGGAGTTCAGCTGCCATCATGCCACACAGGCAAAATTTGTCATTTTTGATGTAGGATTTGAAATAATCCTTTACCGCAATGAGCCGCTCTATTGGATTATCAATTTCGATATCCATATTTCGGAATATCAAAGAGTGTATTTCGTGGGCGCGTTCGACTAATGCAAAGGCCAAGTCATCTTTACTTTTGAAGTGATAGTGAATACTTGCAGCTTTAATGCCTATCTCTGCTGCTAGATCTAAATAGCTGAACGCATTAAAGCCTTTTATTTGTGTATAGCTTTCAGCTAACTCTAAAATTTTAGTCTTTGTATCACTCATTTTACTACTACTTTGTTTATATTATTACGAAAACGGTACGACTCAAATTCATGCCAAATCCTTTGTCGTACCGCACTTATAGCATCAATAGGTTAAATTAAATCCATAATCAACTTACATGCATGTAGATAAAATACATGAGTGGGCTATATTTTGCAAGTTTTAGGTTTAACTAAACTGCCGCCATAACATTCAGCTCCAGAGATCTTATTTTTCCTACTTGACATATAAGTCAATAACCCATAATCTGCATGCATATAGGTAGTTTTGTATTTTTAGATTCGAAGTCGCTTAGTCTATGCTTTGAGGATTACATCCTCAAAACTCATAAATTAATTGAGCTGAAAGCAATAAATGATTTGTACATTTACAGTTTGATCTTCGATGTACATATCAATATCTACCTTAATGCAGGTAATTTAAAAATCATCACACAGGTAATAAACATGAAATTATTCAACACAAAGGTTCTCAATATATTGTTCGCAATGTTGCTAATGAGTATGAGTGCTGTAGCCGATTCTAATATATCGAAAGAAGACGAGGTTAAAAGCTTTAGTGACTATGATGCGATTGCCGAAGCTTTGCAGCCTTATATAAAAAGCGCCAAAACTGGAAATGGAAAAGTCATCCGTACTGCATTTTATGAACATGCACATATTGTTGGTTCGATTAATGGGACTCTTTATAACTCGGACTTAAATGCCTTTGAAAAAAGTGTCAATGCTGTGGGCCCTGCTCCCGACGTTCAGCATCATATTGCGTGGATAGATATTTCTGGTCCAGCAGCTGCAGCAAAAGTTGAGTTTATAAATTGGGGTGGCTTTCGATTTACCGATTTCTTCATTCTTTATAAAGACGAGGGGCAATGGAAAATCAGTGGAAAAGTTTACGACTCTCACTCCCAAAACTAATTCATCCATGATGCCTTTGTTCAAAAGGATGGGGTTACCGATGAATAAAGAGCTTTAGATATCATTTGCGACCAGATTAAACCCCAGAGAGAAAATCTGTCTTATTAACTAATAGGAATTACATTTTGAAGTTAACAAAAGCTATTACCCCCAACCGTATAATGTTCTCAATGTTACGGGTGAGTGATATGGAAAAATCTATTGCGTTCTATACTGGTTTATTAGGCATGAGAGAAATCGAACGTGAAACATTCAAAGATGCAAAATTTACCGCGGTTTACCTAGGGTATGGTGATAAGGAAAGTCACACCGTCTTAGAACTTACCCATAACTGGGAGAATTCTGGTTATGAACATGGAACATATTTTGGAAATATCTCTCTGGCCGTTGAAGACATATATGCTCTTGAATTATTCCTAAAGGAGAAAGGTGTTGAAATTTTGAGACCTGCAGGGCCCCTTTCAATCTCACCAGAAGAGACAGGAAAGGTGTATACATTAGCACATATTGCAGACCCTGATGGGTATCGAATTGAATTGATACAGACTCAGTAACGAGAAAGATTCAAAGTATCCTACCCCATTACCACTATAGTGGGCACAGCACATGAGTTTCCTATTTTAAAGTGTTGGCCCACTCAAAAGCTGAATACTTAACAGCTCCCTTAATTATTTGCGCTAATTAAACAAGAAAATGCCATTTATATTTAGAGAACTGTGACTAGAATATTAGGCATATAATGTTCCATCGTGATAATGCTGGATTGACCAGCTCTGAGTGTTGCCGTTAATCCCGAATAGATTGTTATCTTAGTTATTTTTGCCTTTGAGTATCTTCAAAAGTACTTTTTTAAATTCTTTAATGTTTTATGAAATATATTTCATAAAACATCTATCTATCTATATATATATAGACACACGTGTTACTTAAAATACCTAAAGCAAAGGAATAACAATGAATCGTCAATTTAATATGATTAAACTTGTTGGTTGGGAGAAATTGGTTGGCAAATTTAACCCGACTGTATCGAATGGTCTTTGGAATGATTTTGTGAGCCAACTACGGCAAAGTGAGATGCTTGACGATCACAATGCCGAGCTAGTAAGGGTGTGTGATGCTAAACGCTTTTTACTCGTTAAATCCAAACAAAGTAAAGCAGATTTCGCCGATGAAGAAATCAGCGCCATAGTAACAGCGGTTCATGAACTGCTTGGTTTGTCTGTAAGACAAGCTATTTCAATTGAACTTTATTCTGCAGTTGTACATGAAAGTGAAAACAGATTGCAAACGGTGCTCAATCAAATGCTTCCAAAGGAATACACGCTTCTTTCGAGTTTTTCTGCCTCTAATATAGATCAGATCCTGAAGGAAGAATCTATCCAAAGCTTCTTGCAGCCAATATTCAACCTTCATTCAAACGAAGTTGCAGGTTATGAGCTTTTAACTCGGGGACCAGAACAATCCCCTTTATTTGGTGCAGATAAGTTATTTAGTGCCGCACAAAATAACGACTTATCATTTGAACTAGAATACCTTTGCATTAAGAAGGGCCTTTCTTTGCTAGGAGAAATAAAATCTAGTCAATTTTTAACGGCCAACATTAATCCAAACTTTTTAAGTGATAAGGCTTTGTTTGATCTTGTTGCATCTGCAGGTTCTAACCCGCAGCTTAAACTAGAACTAACAGAACACCTACCAGTTGAAGACTGGGCAAAATTAAGAACTGAAATGGAAAAGTATAACCAACTCAATCTTGATTTTTGGCTAGATGATGCTGGGTGCGGTTATTTCGGATTAGAAACGATTGAAGAAGTAAGGCCTGTAGTCGTTAAGCTTTGTTTGAACCTTATTAGACATATCGAAACTGACGAGTCACTGCTACCGCAACTAAGACAGGTGGTGAAAAAGGTCCATGATATGGGTAGCTTAATTTTGGCCGAAGGTGTTGAAACAGAACAACAAGACGTTGTGCTTAGAGCACTAGATGTTGATTTGGTGCAGGGCTATTACTACGCAAAACCTCAGCGGAGTGATATTTTACTATCTAATCCAGTTTTCAATTCGAATAAGCATGATGTAATACAAGCCGCTTAATTATTATTAAATAGAAA
>CAZVDU010000098.1:0-15076 GCA_964625615.1 uncultured Pseudoalteromonadaceae bacterium
CAGCATCGGTCTCGTTTTCTTGCTCAACCGATGTGACATCCAGATCTCCATATGCAGATAGGAAATAGCTGGCAAACATCAAACCTTCACCTTGATACTTCAGTTCCAGGTGATTTTCTTGATCCAGCTTTAAACTCCTGACGTGTTCCATCGCTTCTGTTTTCAATAAATTTGGTGTAGACATACCCAGTGAGGGTACAGAGGTTTGCAAATCGCGTTTCATAGTGCCGCAATATAGGTTGCCGACCTCATAAAGAAAGTCGTACGTTTTTTCATTGCCTGCCTTGACCGCATCTCCCAAACTTGCGGTTAAAAACCGCGAAAATGTTGGGTTAAAGTCGAAATACATCACAATTAAAATGCGAAACAAGTGTGAGCTAATCGTTAACGCAATCGCATTTTCAGCGTCAATACGCTCCATATCGATATTCTCTCTGGCACTCAACTCCGACTCCGACTCCAAGCGGTTACTAACTGCAACCATCAGGCTGTCCCGAAAGGTTTTTTTCATCATGGTTTCAAATGCTGGGCTAATCATTAATGCAAGTGACTCATTTGTGAAAGCATATTTTCCAGACGACTATTGGTGCTGTGCATTTCCGACATGATCATCTTGCCGATGGCTTGGATATCCTGGAATGTCGAGGTGGTTAGAAAGTCGTTCTTGCTCAAATTGTCTTTGTAGCTCGAGTTTAGTTCCTGCGAGCGCAGAGCAAGCGCTCGCACTTCATCGGCAACCACTGCAAAGCCCTTTCCAAATTTGCCCGCGCGAGCTGCTTCAATTGCTGCGTTTAAAGCTAGAATAACGATTTGGCTAACAATTTTGGTGAACTCATCGTTTTGTTTGTGCATCACGCTGTTGTGACCCATCAAGGCGGTTAACGATTCGTGCCAACGTTCAAAGGTTGCGAGTAAATTGGATAATTCTTCAAGGTCTTTCTTTAAGTCTTCCAAGCCGGAAACCACTTGCCTTTCAGCAGAGCCTTGCGTGTTTCTAAGATTCTGAATTTCTTGTTGCAACTCATCTATTTGGCTTTGAGTATCAGCTTGCTGTTGCTCGATCGCGAGCTGATGGGATGATTCTAATTCTTGCAACGTTTGTTCAGAATGGACTTGGTAGTCTTTCAACGCTTGTTCAACTTCTTCAAACTGAAGTTGTGAAACCATGGGCTCAGATGGTGGGACACTTTCATACTCCAGAATTATTTGGTCGACCTTTTTTCGATGCCAAAGGAACACAATAAGTGCGCCGAAAGAAAAACCTCCGATTAGTGAAATGACAATACTCACTGGTTTGTATTACCTACTCATTGCTTGACTACATTTAGCTAAAGTGTAGATAGAAATTTAAAATTAGAAAGTTTTCTGTGAAAAATCCGAATTAACAATTAGTCGTATGGTGGTTATACGCAATGAATAACGCGAATTAATTTATATTCTTAGGTTGGTTTAAATACTTACCGACTGAGAACGCAACATAACTACCTTAGGGTAACGAAATGGAGTGTTTCACTTAGCTGTTCAAGGGTTTACTGCGATGGCCATCACCCATAGTGCCTTTGCGAATAAGCATCAAAAGGCCATCCTGGCGCAATATTTTAAGGTTCGCGAAATACGCCCCAAAAGACCTGATGCTAGCTTTAGTTACACTAGTATTGTCCCGTCCTAAAATACGTTGACGGCACACCTTTTGGTCTCTCGTCATGTGTTCAAGTAGACTTAGCTGAGTTGTTGTTGACGTTGGAATTCTGACTGCTGAAAGTCTAAGGAAGAAGCTTAGCTGTTAGAGTGTGTTGAAGCTTGTTATTTCTTGTTTCTAAGATAAAGGAGCAATGTAAGTTTCCGCTGGATACTACCATTACTCCTTTGTATAGTGATTTATACGCGCTTACGTCTTATTGCGACAAATAGCGCACCAAGACCCAGTAAAAAAGCTGCCGTTGGCTCTGGAACCTGCTGAGGAACAAACTCAAAATCTAGTTGGACGTTGGTAAAGAAAGAGGATACTGCAAAGTTATCCGCAGGATCATTGTTGTCTCCTAAAGCGAGGATTGCAAAGGTGTCTAGTGGTAAAGTGCCTTCTGTCAGTGCATTCAAGAAACGCTGTAGATTGTCAGGATCGCCAATCGTTGAGTTTACATTGAAAATATTTGCAAATAGCGTTAATTCTCGAAGGAAGAGGTTGTCAGTAATTAGAAACCTGTTTTGCTGATTAAACGTAAGTCCAGCGTTCAGTTGGATCGAACTAACCGTGCCACCAGAACTTTCTGGTGAAATGATATGTGTAAATTGATTACCTAACGCGAATGGGTCCGGTTGAACCAAGCCACTTGGAGCTTCAACATTGTTTAGTGTTAAGTTGGAATTAAAATCAGTAAACAGGAATTCTTGACCAAACCCGAAATCTAAAACTTGAAAGTTGTCTAGATTAATGATCGTTGTGAATGCGAAGTTGATATCTATTAACTCATCGGTACAACAAAAATTGTTGGGATCCGAAATAGAGCTACTGAGTTCGTTAGCGGTAACTGAACCCGTTGCGGTTGCTTTTAAAAGTGTGGCAAAAGAATTTGCTGAGAAAAGGATAAACAAGAAAAATACGATTCGCTTATACATTGCGGTTACTACTCCATTTTATATTGAGTCGTGCGATAGCAATAAGTGAGCCAAGGTTTATGTGTTTGAAATTAAAAGAAAATAAATATTCCTATTTTGGTAGTGTAAATTAAGCTGACACTAAGGTTCATTTACAGTAGGTCGTTATTTGTACTTTTCTGTTTACTTACCATTTCGCCAAAATATCAAACAAGTTCGAACTTTGTATTATATGGCGCACTATCAATCCTTCATTAAGAAGCTGATATCCGAAAGGGTTGCTGCTTTTGTTGGTTGTCAAATATCTTTTTGAAGCTTGTCTAACATGTGAACAGAAGTTTGCTAATTAATCGAACGTTTACCACTAAGCTTGCTGGCCTATTATGTTATGGATTTTGTGGCGAACGATCAGGAAATAGGGCTTGCTGCCGCATAATGACTCCTAGATGTCAGGTTTTAAGCTGCTACGAATTTGGCTGACCTGCTTTGCGGAAAGTGTATCGTTGCTTCTATTATCCCAGGCATTTCGCACGTAACTTAGTATATCTGCGAGTTGGTCGTCGTTAAGGCTCTTGAACGAAGGCATTGTGTTGCGGCCAGACAAAACTAGCTTTATGACATCCGCTTTATCACTACTAGTGACTAATGGGTTTTTATTTAAAGCGGGGGCACCTACTAGGGCTTGTCCTTGCCCATCAGTTAAGTGACAAGCAGCACACATACCACGATATGCCTGATAGCCTTTATCGAGTTGCTGTAGTTGCTCAGCCGTCCACGTAATTTCAGGCCTTGCCCAACGTTCTTCTGGTGTTAGTTCTGATAAAGGATCTTTTCTCTCACTGCATCCCATTGCCAAACCAGCAAATATAAATACCGTTAACCAATGACCCCTAAAGCTTTTTTGTTTCTTTCTAATGTCGAGCATCAATACTTTCATTCACTTTATTCCTGCGCTATGTTTTAGGGGCTGTTGAATTTACTGGCCCATATGTCGCTATAGCAAAGGTATAGACCTTATTGAAGACTACCACAGATATTAAGCCAGCTATGAAATAAGTCCTCCTAACTTACTGAATTGATGTATCTATTTTTAGATGGATACTCAGGCTTTGGACTTTTAAAACCAAGTGCCTAGAAATTCGATAAACTAAATATACTAAGCCTTAAACACGCACCTTCTGATGAAAGCGCGAATAAAAAGCTGAGCATCTAGTGAGATGAACTCTTTGTTAGATAAACTAAAACAAAGGTCTGAAACTAATCGTAGGTCTACAGCTACTGACTCTTGTGGCGTGATTTACAAACCAAAAGTCCCCTCGGGCGACTGGGACAGTGACTGAGCTGTAGTCAGGTATTCGGCCTGCAAGATTATTTAAGTTGTCAGCAGCATCACCAACCAATATATCTGTATGGTTTCTATTACATGCTCCGCCTGATTGGAAGACAACGACGAATCCATCTGATGGCGCTCTATAAGTAGTATTTCTGACAAAGGTAACGCCTGAAGGATCTTGCTGCGTAAAAGCTCCTAGACGGGTACTAAAGTCGGTTTCATTATCACTATTAAATATTGCTGCTACGTCGTTTTCTTGGAGTGCATCGCTAAAGATTTTTACTTCATCTAATATTCCATCATAATGCTCCGACGACGGGCCTTCTGCTCCTGCATCAATCAAATTTGCACCAAATGCCATTGGTAGGTTGTTGTCTATATTACCGATATTTGAGCCTGTGACTTCGCTGTCTAGTTGTCCATTAACATAAACGGACAGTTTGTCTGTGCTATAAACTAGGCTGATGTGGTGCCAAGTAAAAAAGTCATAGGTATCACCGCATCCTTCACAAGCAATGAAATCACCTTGTCCATTGTCGACTAAAGCCGTGATCGAAAACTTTCCGCCGCTTTCAGTAATACCTAATGAAAAGCCCGAAAACGTGCCATTAGCGCCGGTTCCACGTTTATTGATTATTGAAGCTTGTCCAGTCATCAACCGAGGGAGTATCCAAAGTGATAAGGCAAAGTTGCCTGCTTCAAAATCCAATGCTTCGTTATCGGCGACCCGAACAGAAGATGTTGAACCATCGAATGTTAAGGCTCTCGCAAATCGCCCGCTAGTGATACCAACATTGCTTCCAGTTGTGCTGATGGGGGTTGCAGTGACATCTAGCAAGCCGTCATTGAAGTTCCAATGGGCAGTAATGGATGTTGCATTCGCATTCATTACAAATAAGCTGGTTACGAATAAAATGATTTTTTTCATGTGTTAATTCCATTAATTTAAAAGGTTCATCGGCTGATAAGCTTTTTAAATGCTAGCAAATTATACGGATCTTCACTTGAGAAAAGGCAGGGTGAATTGACGTGGTATCGATAAATAAACTATTCAAAAGTAGAGGTGATTTTATCGTTTATTTAATCGACTAAATGACTCGAAAAAGTTCGATGTGATATGTCGACGAGAACAATTGCCAAACAGCTTCCTTCGTGCAGATAGGTGTGAGCCTAGATATATCAGGAACTTGCGTTCTCAATTCATCAAAACACATGGGCTTACCCCAGTAAGTTTTGAGCGAGAGATTGAGATAGCAGCAAAAAAAGAACAAGAAGCTGCAAAAGAACATATGAAGGAATTGATCCGAAGCAATGAAGAACTGAAGGAAGCGTTTCTTAAGCTAAATCGCTTGGTTTTGGAATGGAAAGAACTCAAGCAATCAAGGCGTTGATTGCTGCTTTCAAGGTCTACTGTTTTTTGTTACACACATTTAATTGCTGGAATGGTTTTTATGGCCTAAATTGTATTTTTAATAACCTCAATTGCGTGATATTGATTAGCTGCGTTCATGACAAATACAGAAGAACTCACGTATTTTGACGACACTAAGGTTCGAGATTGGCTCATTGGGTCTGCGGCGATTTATATTGTTTTAGTTTTCAATTTACTTGAGCCTTTTGGGATAAATATTCAGTCCTTTGTTTTGGTTTATCACCTTGCTTTAAGTTCTTACGGTATTGTCTCTGCACTAACACTGGTATTTATTTTAAAATGGCTATGGCCATATCTAGCGAATAAGTGGCCTGAGATAAGAACTGTACGCCCATCTTTATTTCTTACATTAATCGTTGTTATGTTGAGTTTGAGTAACTGGTTATATAGTCAGCTTTTACATCACACTATTAGTGGTTGGCATAATATGTATGTGCCTATTCGCTCGTTCTCTCAGTTAATGCCGCAGTTTTTATCAATTTACGCCTTATGGGGGCTTGTTTGTTGGGGGAATTATCGCTTCTTCTTTGTAAAACAAGTGAGCGTGGTCGCTGCTCATGAGGCCTGTGCGGTCACGCTTTATTCGGACAACCAATCTGATCACTTTAGAGTCGATTTAAAAAAGCTTGTTTGTTGCCAAACATGCGACAACTATATTCAAATTTACTACCTGAATGAACAGAGTGAGTTAAAGAAGAGGATGTTACGCTTGAGTATGAAAAAGCTCGAAGCGCAACTGCAAACCTATCAACAATTTTTTCGTAGCCATCAATCGTTTTTTGTTAACTTAACTTTTGTTAAAGGGCTTAAGAAGGTGCAGGCAAACCAGTATCTTGAGGTTGCCTATATTGATTTTGATGTCGCCATCAGTAAAAAGAATGTAAAAGATGTCAAATCGCTCCTTGCTGCTTAAGCCAATCTCGATGAATAATCCACATTTGTCTTTGCAATATCCCTAAAAACCGGCTCAATTCCCCCAAGGCATTGAACAGACTGTTCTGTAGTGACATTTTGCATGCACAGCAATTGTGCTTTTAATGCTTAAAAGGAAGAAAAACATGTCCAGACTTTGTTATAGAACGATGTTATTGATGTTGTTAGTTGTGTCTAAATACGCCTTTTCTGATCCAGAGTATGCCAATGATAAAACCCGGCAAGTTGTCGAGAAAATGGTTGAGGCGCATGGTGGATTAGATAAATGGCGTTCGATACCTGCAATTGGGTTTGAAGCTATCATGCATAACAATTATCACGAAAAAAACGAGCTAGCTTGGTGGGTTGCACGTGAGCAAATTGATATGAAAACCAGGCAGGTATATCAAGATTGGTTTTTAAATGACGCACAAATTGCCTTTAACGGTGAAGATGTGTGGTCAACTAATTGGAAAAAGGCTAACCCACCAACAGCGATGTTGTACTTCTTTTATTACTTTATCAACTTGCCTTGGATTACACAGGATGATGGCGTTATTTTGTCGGATGTGACTGAGTTTGCATGGCCTGGGCACCAAGGTAAGGTATATCACGAGGTTAAGATGACATTTAAAAATAACCCTGTTATTGGCAAGAGTCGGCTAGACTACTTTGTGTTATATATCGATCCTGATTCTCACTTGCTTGTAGGATATCAATATGCCATTGGTAATAAGGCGATGTTGAAGTCTCTTGGGCAACCACCCGAACGCAAATTGTTCGGCCCTCTATGGCGAGTTATGACCAAATACCAAAATGTGGATGGGTTAATGTTTCCAGCAGCATTTCGGACTATGCCAGAAGCTGATGAACGTATAGTCGGGAATCACATTATCAATAATATTGATATCACTACACCTTTTGACTTTGAGCGGGTAAAAACGCCCAAAGGTGCTCTGGTTGATGATCCGGCTATTCGCTAATGTATAAGTTTGCCTTAAAGAATGTCGCAAAAATAAGGAGCGATTTGATGCAAGTATTCATAGTCGTTTTTAGAAAGTCTTTGTTGATTTTCTGTTTATTGGCTGCTCAACCTTCTTTTGCAGAGAACGTAAGCTTATCGCAATTTTTAGAGGAGTATCAATATGTCGCTATTCCTTTAAAAAAGCTGCTTAGCGGACATGATGTGATAGAAGCTAAGTTTGAAGGTGAAAAGGGCGTTTTTGTTCTCGATACCGGTGCGATTTCTATCATTAATAAACCGGCTCTAAAGAAGTACGGGTTGCATATGAGCGACAAACTAAAGTCTGTTGAAGCTGCCGGTGCTGCTGGAGACATTCAAGTAGACTTTTATCCAGGAAAAAAGTTGTTCTTAGATGGTCGTTTTGAATGGTTACCCGAGAAAATAGCTAGCACCGATATAAGAGCTGTTGCGCGAGCTATATCATCCTCAACAGGCATTCGTATAGATGGTCTAATAGGAATGGATTTATTGGTTAAGTTCAACGCGCTTATTGATATTCCGAATAGGATACTTTATTTGCAAAGGTTAAATGGGAAAGAACTAGATACGGGTTTTTCGGATAAGCTAGCGCGTTATTTTACTCAAAAAAAATTTCAACTTGCTAAGTTAAAAAGATTTTATCTAGAACCAATTGATGCGACGTATCTAGCTGTAGATATCACGATTAACCGAGTTAAAGGCATATTAACGATTGATAGTGGTGCCGGACAAAGTTTATTGAATAGTAACAACCTACCCTTGTTCGACGTATCAAAGAGGCGAAGGAGCTCTCGCGAGGAAAATTACGGTGCCGGAGGTCGATTTCAGGTAAAACGGTATTCGCTTGATTCTTACCTGGTTGCTGATAGAGAAGCTGGATTAAAGGTCATATCAACAGCGGACTTATCTGCGGTAGTCAGCTATGTAAAACGCCATTCAAATGTTGATATGAATGGCGTGCTTGGACAAGACTACTTTATTCCGCGAAAAGCTGTTATTGATATAGGAAACAGCCGTATGTTTGTTAAACCGGTCAAGCGCTGAAATGCGGTTAATCCCTCTTTTAGTGATTCATAAATCATGAAAGAGGGATTAATCCATACTACTCGGATACGTAAAAGACGTTATCCTGAAGCTCTCTACCTATGCGCGTATTATTTCTAATAACTTTGCTAAGGGTTGTGCCTCTGATCAGTCTCTTCTCAGCTTTATTGAGGTCTCTCTCATGCCAAAACCTGTCCCCATCGCGTAACGCTGTGAATTGACTTGCTAATATTGTTGTGAACAATTCACCAAGCTGAGAATCTTGAGATACCGCAGGTTCTTCAGCTAAACCACCAACCCATAAATCGATATCGTCTATTGAGCCATAAGTATTTTGTAGAGTCTGACTTACTTCTATGTCTGATGTAATTTGGTTGAACTCAGAGAGACGTTCTAAACCCATTGCTTCTCGGGTATCGTTATATGACGCTAGCCCATGGTCACGGCCACGCTGGATATTGAGAGACGGTAAATCGAGGCCGCCCTGACCGGGACTTCCGAATAAGAAGTTTCTTAAATCGTCCACCACTTTTACATCAATGCGCTGGTGTACTTGAGAAGCTAACCCTCTAAATATGGGGGCTAAGTCACCTCTCTCAGATAAAATATTAGGTGCGGTGAAAAAAGCATCTCTTAGGGCAATGTTACCTTCATCTATTTCTTGCCCTCGTCTATCTAAGCGAAGGATCTCTGGGCTTAACATACTATGACCTAATCGATAAGCAGCGGCAGAGAACTCACTAAAAATACTAGGGTTAATGCTGTCGTCGTATCCTGAATATGGGGCAATTGTATCTGACCCTAATAATGCGGGCAGAAACTCATCATAGGTGATGATTTGTAGCTCCGCGATAACCAATCGACGCGCACTTTGGAAAACCTCCTCAGGACTAGCACCGTGCATAGTGCGAGTTAGTAGTCGTGCCAGACGATTATGCTCTCGTACAAATAACGTGTGCATAGCGGCTAAGCCAACTTGTTCATTTGCTCTGACATCACCAGCAACAAATAGAGTGGTTGGATCGCCTACAAAGCCATTGGCGTTGGATAGGTTATCGACGTTAAAAGGTAATAAATTACCATCGCTGACTTTTAGTAATGGACTATTAGGCCCAACACGCAAAGCCATGGCTCTTTCGGCATCTGAACCATAAACATTAGAGCCATCAATCCAACTTGTTATCTCGTTTTCCTGCTCACGAGGGTTGTTTGTATCTGTGCCTGTTGTACTATCAAAAATTGCTCGACTAAAAGGAATAACTTGCACGCCAGTTTCGTTAGGGTCGAAGTGTGGATCGCCTATGGGAATAATAATATTGGCAGTTTCCTGGTTGCCATCAGTGAGATCAATGTCGTGATCAAGAAATTGCCCCCACTGCCACATGAAATCACTGGTATTAAAACTATTAGGAATGAATTCGTCAGGATCTTGGTTGACGACAGCGTTGCTCACGACACGAGCACTCGGCCTCAACTCACCAGCAAGTGCCGAAATGCCATCTTCATAATCAGATGGTGCGAAGCGTTGCAAATGAATAAATGTGGCTCCCCAATCTGGGTTTGCTATGTTATTGCCGCTACCATCATAGGTTCTGATGTCTCTTTGTTGGTTGTCACCTCTGCCGTCACGTCGTTTTTTGTCTTGTTGAGCGCGAGTCGCTTCTCTGCGTCTTTTTTCTGTATCTTCAGTGATCCCTTGAGAAGATTTGGACTCCTGTGAAGGGATATTTGTACTGGATTGGCTAACCGTGTTAAAGCCATAGGCCGATTGAAAGCTAAGACAACTGACAGCTATCGCTATAATTGAGAGTTTACTATTGATTTTTGCCATAATATTTTTTCCTCATTTACGAAGACTGTTCACGAATTTCAGTGGCTTTATTGCCTAATTACTGACTAAGTTCGCGAGCAGTGAATGTGGCTTTTAAGCAATCGTCATGTGAAGGCTTAAGCGATGAAACAGGCCAACACAGAATCGTTGTAAACGCTTGATGATATGCATTTAAGCAATTGTCACCCTAGCGTTGAAAGTCAGAATATAGAGAGGTGTTACCGAAACTATCCCCAAAACAGGTTTATTTGTCGCAATCTGTATCAATGGCTCTGAGAAGTAGGATGGGATTAAGTTTTACAGAGTTAAAAGGGATAACCAGTTGTGGCGACAATTTGCGACAAACTTTATCAATATCGTTATATTTATTGGGTCTTCTGCAAGTTAAGCTAACCTTAATACGACTAAGAATGAAATCGAGGAGCTGATGTCTGAATCAAATCACGTACTTATCGTTGAAGATGAAGAGTCAATTCGTGAACCCCTAGCGACTTACCTGAGCGAAAATAGCTACAGGATAAGGGAAGCCAGTGATGCAGCCGAAGCTAGAAAGCTTTTGGCTGTTTATCATTTTAATCTCGTTATTCTCGATATTATGATGCCAGGTGAGAATGGTATTAGTTTATGCCGCCACGTTAGAGAAACATATAATACCCCTATCATTATGCTCACTGCCAAGAGTGAAGAAATTGATCGTATTGTTGGTCTTGAGGTTGGCGCTGATGATTATGTAACCAAGCCTTTTAGTCCACGTGAGCTTTTAGCGCGTATGCATGCGGTGTTAAGGCGAGCACAAGAAGCGCCAATGGTGCGTAGTGATGCTCAGAACCCTAACTTTTCTTTTGGCGATTGGGTATTAAAAACAGCTGAACAAGTCTTGGTTGATACCGATGGTGTTAATATTTCGCTATCAACTGGAGAGTATAACCTGTTACACGCCATGGTGACCCGACCACACAGAGTGTTGAGTCGTGAGCAGTTACTTGACTTGTCGCAAGGAAGAGATGCCGATAACTTCGACCGCAGTATCGATAATATGATTAGCCGATTGAGGCGTAAAGTTGAAGCCGATCCCAAAAAACCTAGAGTAATTAAAACTGTCTGGGGTGGCGGCTATTCTTTCAATAGTGATGTTAGAGAAGTATAAGCACCTTGATGAAATTAGGCGCAGTCTTTAATCGTTTGGCATTTCGAGTTGCTCTGATTTTGTTTTTTACGCTAAGTGCCGCTCAAGCAGTCAATTTTTATTTGTTTTCTGAGAAAAGGCGTAATGATCTCATTCAGGAAGCCTCTTATAATGCTATTCAGCGTTTTGTTGAACAAGTTATTGATGCTGATAACATTCGATTAGATCCGCCAAGACAAGATAATTCTGGACCTCCGCCTAGGAATCGTCGAGGTAAAGGTCGGTTTGGCCGTCTTGGGCCGCCACGATTACCGCCCGGAGGACGAGTAAACCCTAACGGTAGGGTGTTTAAAAGCTCTGAACCTCTCTCAATTCCAGATAGAGAGGGGCTCAATCCAACCATCAAAGAGCAACTTCATAGTGCGTTGCTAAACAGTAAATTAAAAGCTATCGAATGGGCGGCAAGCTATGCGCCTGTTCCTGAACAAGGACACGTTAATCGACGCAGAAGCATCTCCAAGCCATTGTTGAAAAAGGATAACGATAAGCGAATTCGGCCTAATGAAATTCGCTTATCGGTGAAATTACAAGGTAGCACCTACTGGATTAATGGCATCTATCCAGTTCAACCTTTGCCTGTTCAGGTATCGCTGTCCGATTTTCTCGAAAGTGCGAGTGTTTTTGTGTTCTTTCTTATTCTGGCTATAGTGCTGATTGTTTATAGCATTGTCCGGCCGTTAAATGCATTGTCAAAAGCAACGAGTAAGGTCGGACAGCATGAAGATAAGGTTGTGTTGCCGATAGAAGGACCTAGTGAGGTTCGACAGATGACGCAGTCTTTTAATGAAATGAACGAGCGTGTTAGTGAGCTTATTCGGGAGAAAGATGTCTTATTAGGTGCGTTAGGACATGATCTAAGAACGCCATTAACGTCTCTACGCCTGCGAATTGAACAAATGACGCCTGTTGATTCGAGAGTTCAAGCCATTAAGACTATTGATGAAACTGCCAAGTTAATTGAAGACATCTTAGAGTTTGCCCGTTCTGTTGGTGATAGAGAAGCTCTAGCAACATATGATCTGACCTCTATCATTTACGACATTGTTGCCGACTACCAAGATATGGGGAGTCATATCGATCTAATCGATACTCCGCGTATCGTCATACCTTGTAAGCCATCAGCCATTAAACGTATGTTGAGGGATTTGATAGAAAATGCGTTGAAGTATGCGGGTAATGCAAAGATAAGCATGAGTACTGATGAGAGTAGAGCCATATTATTAGTGGAAGATGATGGTCCAGGTGTTGATGAAGCAACAATGGAGTTGCTACTGCAGCCTTTTAAGCGAGGGGATGATTCGCGAAGCAGGCGTACAGGAGGGACAGGGCTCGGACTGGCTATTGCTAAGTCTGTTGCAACAGCACATGGTGGTGACTTAATCTTGATGAATCGCCCTTCTGGTGGTTTGTGTGTCAGAGTACTGCTGTCACTCTAGTTTGTATGGTTCCATTGAATAGCATCAATTCATCGCTTACCATTAGTGTAATTAAATTACCGAGAAGGGGTTTGTAATGCGCTTGATAGTTTTGGGCATCGTGCTGTTCGTTTTTTTTATTAATCCTGTGAATGGGATGGCAGATCGTGTCGAAAACTTCCGATTACTTGATCAAGCGCATTCATCTCACGAGCTCTACTACCATAAAGACGCAAAAGCCGTTGTACTGATGGTAACGATGAACGGTTGCCCGATTGTACGCAATATGTTGCCTGACTTGAGGAAGATTCGAGCACGATTCGGTGATAACGTTGAGTTCAAGCTAATCAATTCTAGCCTGCAAGACAATTATGCAAGTATTCGCCAAGAAGTTGCAGATTTTGGTATTGATTTCCCTGTTTTGGTCGATGAAACACAGCTTATTGGTGAAGTGCTTGAGTTAGATCGAAGTGGTGAAGTGTTAGTTATTGATACGGGAAATTGGAATATTATATATCGTGGCCCCGTGAATGACAGAGTGGGCTACGAAGTCCAACGCGACGAGGCTAGAGAGAATTACCTAGCAGATGCTCTTGAGGCTGTTATCGACGGACGGCCAGTTGTTGTGCCTCAGCGAGATACCTTCGGTTGTCTTATTAATTTCCCAGAGCGTGGGCAAAAGAGTGAACATGCTCAAATCAGTTATACGGAGACTATTGTCCCCATCTTGAAAGAACGTTGTGTGTCATGTCACGTGCCAAATGGCATTGGTCCTTGGGCAATGACCAGCTATGACATGGTTAAAGGTTTTTCACCTATGATTCGCGAGGTTATTCGTACAAGGCGTATGCCACCATGGGAAGTCGATACGAGCCTTACAGGAATACACAATGCGCGAGGGCTAACAGTAGAAGAGCGTAAAACGCTCGTGCACTGGATTGAAGCGGGATCACCACGGGGCGATGGGGATGATCCATTGTTGGCTGTGAAACCACTTGAAAAAGGTTGGCCATTAGGCGAACCGGATCTGGTTGTTGAAGGTCCGGCATTTACTGTCCCTGCAACAGGTATTATCGAATATCAATACCCGGCAATCCCTAACCCATTAAATCGTGATGTCTGGGTTAGAGCTGTCAGTATTCAACCTGGTGAGACGAAAGCCGTTCACCATGTACTTATAGGCACGAGTGAACAAGAGATACCGGCTGGTGAGCAACGTTTAGATGCGGTGTTTCAAAACTACTTGATGGGGTATGCACCGGGTGCAGAATCTTATGTTTACCCTGAAGGTACGGGCGTGTTGGTTAAAGCTGGTGGGCAAATCCATCTGCAAATGCACTACACTTCATATGGACGAGAATCAACGGATGTGTCTAAAGTTGCGTTGTACTTTCATGATGAAGTACCGACCTACAACCTTCGACAACAAGTAGTGATTGGGTTTGATTTGCAGATCCCACCAGGAGAGGCACGTCACGAGGAGCGTGCATACTTCGAATTTGACCAACCAGCTATTATTTATAGTTTGTTCCCCCATGCACATTATCGTGGTGTTGAAACTCGTTTTGATGTGCATCTTCCAGACGGCACGGTTGAACCTTTACTGCATATCCCTCGTTATGATTTTAATTGGCAACATACGTACACCTTGGCTGAACCAGTGAAAGTACCAGCAGGTTCACGATTGGTGCATCGCAGTGTGTATGATAATAGTGCCGCCAATCCTGCGAATCCTGATCCGGCGAGAAGCGTCTCTTGGGGATTGCAGTCAAAAGATGAAATGCTCTATGGCGGATTCTTCTTCCGATGGGAAAATGGAACGTCTGATAATCCCGTTCACGATGAACTCAACTTCCAGATAGCTCAGTTTTATGGTGCTTTGGACAATGATTTTAATGGTACGTTAGAGCTGAATGAAATGCCGCGGTGGTTGCGTCAACCTTTTGAAGCAGGTCAGCTAGCGCAATTTGATACAAATAATGATAACGCGTTAAGTCATCCCGAATATAGAGCTTTCACTGAGTATAGAAGGGCGCAAAGTGCTAGACGAAAAGAAGGTACTGATTAATAAATATTATGCTCGGTGACTATGAAAGCCGCTTTATTTAGGGAATATAGAAATATGTATTTATTACTATAAAAGTAGCAGGTTATATTGCAGTTGGCGTTTAATCTTGGATTTGCTGCCCAAACATTGCTCAAAACATATATTTTTTGCGCTCATCTGAGTGAATTTAACGGTGTATAAGAAATACTTTAGAAAATGCTATTTTTTTGGTGTTTGATGTGTTGACTTCCTATTTCATACGTTTAGAATGCGCATCC
>CAZVDU010000099.1:0-15058 GCA_964625615.1 uncultured Pseudoalteromonadaceae bacterium
AAATGGAAACTCACTTGTCACTATTGAATCGCACATTAGCGACCTGTGCAGAAGGCGATGTTTTCTTTGCAGCTTATCAAACCTTGGGTGACTCTGAACGCAAAGTTTTGGCAACGCAATTCCAGGAGATATCCAGCAACTTGCTTCCTTTAATCGAATGGCTGGTATTAGTGCAACAAGCTAATGGCAGTGATGTACCTATTACACAAAGTAGCGCCATTCGCTTAAATGAGTTGCAGTCAATTATTGAAGACACGCCAGCTTTTGCTGAACAGTTGACAAAAATATCGCGCTATCGACTTTTCAATTCAACCAGTGTGACGACAGACGGTCAGATAAAACAGGTCTTTAAGCGATTGACCGATCTCGGCTATTTGTTAAAACCTAACCCCGAGAAACAGATTTATTTAGCCACGGGTAAAATCGAATATTTGTATGATGTGTTGAAATTCATTGATGAGACAGAGGCGTTGTCCTTGTCTGAGCAAGCAGAAAACGCCGTACAGCAAGGCAGCTTATTATGAATCAGAATATTCATCATGCTGGGGTTAAGTTTCTTAATGCATTAAGCCGTCACGCTGATGTGATCATGCAGGTTTACTTATCCGGTGCATTAGATGCCAGTAAGCAAGATCCCAAGGTTATTGAAACCTTAGTGCAAGCTGGGGTTTTATGGCGGCCAGAAGCAGAGTCTGAACTTAGGTTGAAGCAGGCCATACGTGTAATGCTTGAAGGCAACTTACATGACGAAAGAAATCGTCAGATTGATGCCAATATAGGGTCTTCTTTAGCAGGCCTTAAGACGCTCACGCAGCACTACAAAGAAGCCATGCGTTATGCACGTTATGCTGAATCGGAAACTTACATGACCGATCTCAGCCAGCATGTCTACGCACTTACCGAGTCGTTGGCAAACAGTGTTCGTGTGTTGTTCAGCCGTATCAATAATGAATTCGGCTATGTGTCTTCTATTGACGCCAAGATACGCGAGAACCAATTAGCTCAGGAGCAAGTGTCGGAGCTGTTAAAGCAACTGGAAATGTTCCAATTTGATGAGCTGAGTGAGTTGGCCGGTAGTAATCGAGAGCTCAGACATCTATTAGTCGTAACCTTGCAACAAAGTTTCTCCAAAGTGACACAAGAACTATCAATTGTACAAGCACGATTGCTCAGTTTACTTGGGCGCTTTAGGGAGTTTCGCGGACGTACAAGGCTACTTAAAGGTTTTATGCTACATATGGAGCAAAAACCGGACTTCACCCTCCCTGATTATAGTCAATTAGCCCAAGTTTCTCTGTTGTTTAATCAGGCCGCACCTATGATGAATAAAGCGGTTGCAGATGTTCATCGTATCGAGCACGAGTCTATCCTCCAAGAGCTTGTAGGCACCATTAAAGCTTTAAATCGCGTTAAGTCGGTAGATACCTCAGAAAGGGCAGCTTCAAGCATTGACGTGTCAGAACAGACATCTGTGGTGTTCGAAGAAGATGCATTGAAGAAGGCGGTAGAGGGCTATTTCTGTGAAGTGATTGATAGTGGACAACGCATCACAGCACTTGAATACCAGCAACTGAACGATCTGTCTTTTGACCCTGAAGCGTGGATCTACCAAGTTATTGGTGGATATCAGGGGTTAACTGCAGAAGAACAAAGCTACTTTGCGATAGAAGCCACGGGTGAGCCTGATCCTATCTATACCGGTAACTACATCATTCACGATGTGGAACTGGGGCTGCGTTAGTAATAATGGGCCTAGGCTTTATCAGTATCGTTAGTTGCCTCCGAGTAATTGATTACCCTAGATTATCGTATTGGTATAATCGTGAATGAGTTGCTTTTGGTAAATTCCTCTTTACAAATTTTGCTATAAAGTCTGCGATCGAGTTAGACAGCCATTGAGTTGACCCTGTATGGTCGTGTTACTGTTAGTTTTTGTTGACGCTTCTGTGTCGTTGTGAGCGTTAGCCAATCAATCCTTAACTTTGGAGGCTGTTTATGCCGATTGATAATAATTATGCGAGTCCTGAAGATTATCTAACACAATTTATGGATGGTTTAGTCAAACGTAATCCTGGAGAGCTTGAATTTCATCAAGCGGTCAAAGAAGTTGCTGAAAGTATCATTCCGTTTATCTTTGAAAATAAGAAATATCTAGATAATCGTATCCTTGAGAGAATGACAGAGCCTGATCGTAGCTTGTTATTCCGTGTTTGTTGGGAAGATGATAACGGCAATATTCAGGTCAACCGTGGTTACCGTGTGCAGTTCAATAATGCTATTGGTCCTTATAAAGGCGGCTTGCGATTCCATCCTTCGGTTAACTTAAGCATTATTAAGTTCTTAGGCTTTGAACAGCAATTCAAGAACAGCTTAACGACCTTGCCTATGGGTGCGGGTAAAGGCGGTAGTGACTTTGATCCCAAAGGGAAATCTGATCGCGAAATCATGCGTTTTTGCCAAGCTTTTATGACAGAACTTTCAAAACATATTGGTGAAAACCTCGACGTACCTGCTGGTGATATCGGTGTGGGCGGTCGTGAAATCGGTTATATGTACGGTCAATTCAAGCGTATTAAAGACAACTTCGTGGGCGTATTAACCGGCAAAGGTATAGCTTTTGGTGGCAGCATGATACGTACGGAAGCAACAGGCTATGGCACTGTTTATTTCACCGAGAATATGCTTAACCATATTGATGATAGTGTTAAAGGCAAGCGTTGTGTTATTTCAGGATCGGGTAATGTCGCTCAGTACGCTGCAAAGAAAATCAATGAACTCGGCGGTACTGTTGTCGCTATGAGTGACTCTGGTGGCTATGTCTTTGACGAAACTGGCATCGATGATGAAAAGCTCAACTACATCATCGATTTAAAGACCAATCAACGCGGTCGTATTAGTGCCTATGCAGATAAGTTTGACACTGCTTCGTTCCATGCAAACAAACGTCCTTGGGAAGTTAAGTGTGATCTTGCTTTTCCTTGTGCGACCCAAAATGAGTTGGAACTGGAAGATGCTAAAATACTCGTTGCCAATGGTGTTATTGCTGTAGCCGAAGGCGCCAACATGCCGTCCACAATAGACGCTGTTCACTATCTACAACAACAGGGTGTTATGTTCGCCCCCGCCAAAGCTGCCAATGCTGGTGGTGTCGCAATATCAGGCCTTGAAATGACGCAGAATAGCCTACGTTTGTCATGGTCAAGCGTTGAAGTTGACGACCGTTTGCAGGGCATTATGCGTTCTATCCATAAACAATGTGTGAAGTATGGTACAGAAAATGGTTCCGTTAACTATCTGAAAGGCGCCAACATCGCCGGCTTTGTTAAAGTGGCCGATGCAATGGTTGCTTATGGTGTTTCTTAATACGCTCTAGCTTATCAGGTATGCGCTAACGAGTGCGTACCTGATACCTACGTTATTCTTTTCTAAAGTAAAACCCCTCAAACCAATGCTTCCAGGTTTTTCCTTGATCCATAGATTCTTCAAAAAACTGTCTAACGACACCTTCTTTGATAGGTGTCCAAGTACCTCGGAATGTTCTGATGGGGTTTTCTTGAGTGTTTGCGTAGAAAATCTTGCCAGTTAGAATCATAGAGTTTCCTTCTATACCGCCTTCAATGTTGATGACGGTGCCACCTGCCGCTACCCAATGCTGTACCCATTTCCCTTTAGTGCCATCGTAGTAATTCATACTGGTTCCGGTAGAACCTTGAGCGCCTTCCCATTCTTCGATAAGTAAACAGCCGTTTTGTGCTTTTTTGATGCTGTTCTTCCCATAAAGTGGTGTTGTTTTTTCAAGGTTGCCGTAGACATCCCATTTGCCTGACCAAAAATCAAACGCGGCGTATTGTGGAGCAGATTGGCAAGGTGGTGTTTGGGGAGTTGTTTGTTGGTTTTGTGATAATGCGGAAACGCTTAGTATGGATAAGCTGACGAAAAGTGTGAATGTTGTAAAACGCATAATATAGCCTCTTATCGATTTGTTATTGGCGTTGGTATTAGGTTGTTGAAACGTTATGATACGCCCAAATTCTCATTGATTATTGATCACATTTTGTTCAAACCTATTATGAAAGAACTCTTGTTTCTTTGCGCTATTCTTTTCGTAACAAGTTGTAGCGCTATAAAAAACCACTCGCCGGTAGATGTATCAACAAAAAGCCTTAAACAGGAGGTAGAAAAAGAATTTCAGGGACTAGCGGCGGCTATTGAGCGGTTGGATATGGACGCTTACCTTTCTTATTTTGATGACGAAAAGTTTTCGGGACTCAATGCTGATGGGACAAACTGGACATCGCTTGATGCATTGAAAGCTGTTGTTGTGCCTGGTTTTGCTTTTGTAGAAAAAGTCGAGTTGCTGACCTTTCCTCATGTTCATATTTCCGTGATTGATAATAATACTGTGATACTGGTGAATGAGTATGAGCAGGTGATGCTACTCAAAAGTGGATCTCGTGTAAGCGATGCGGGTGGCGGCACACAAGTCTGGTCGAAATCGAGTGGTCAATGGAAGTTAGTGAGTGTCTCGGCGAGTGCTAAGCCAAAGGAATGATTTGAATGAAAAATATCAATATTCAGTATTTTAGTACGGCTTATGGTGAGCTAATTTTAGGCTCTTATGATCAAGCGCTTTGTATATGCGACTGGCGATATCGTAAAAGGCGAGAATCGGTTGATAGAAGAATTCAAAAAGGACTTGGTGCGGAGTATGTTGAACGAGATGATGATTTACTCCAAACAACAAAAGAACAATTGGAGCAATATTTTGATGGTGAGAGACAACAGTTTGATTTACCCCTAAAAACGGTCGGTACTGCATTTCAAAATAGCGTATGGGACGCATTAATAGCCATACCTTATGGAGAGAAATACTCCTACTTACAGCTCGCCAACGCTATTGGTAATGTGAGTGCTGTGCGGGCCGTAGCAAATGCTAACGGCGCCAACGCATTATCCATTTTTATCCCGTGTCACCGTATTATTGGCAGTGATGGAAAGCTAGTCGGATATGCGGGTGGTATGGAGGCGAAGGAACGGTTACTAAAACTAGAGCAGGAGGATAAATAACTGTGTTAGAGATGCGACCGAATTGCGAATGTTGTGACAAGGACCTGCTAGCTCATACAGGCGGCGCTTTTATCTGTACCTTCGAATGTACCTTTTGTGCGGATTGTACTGAAAATAAGCTTGATTATTTTTGCCCTAATTGCGGAGGCGATTTGGTCACTAGACCTAAGAGATCTCTGAAGGCTTTGCGCCAGTATCCGGCTTCAACGAAACGTATATTAAAAGAGAAAGGGTGCTGAATATTACATGGAATCAGGTGATCTTAGTTGTGAATCAACGATGGGGGTTAATGTTGTTTTTCGCTTTCTCCGTCTTGATAAATTCCAAGCGTTAACACTTGAACGTGAGGTTATTGGGGCAACTTACCAGCAGCCTAGTGAAGGTAGTTATTTTGTCGGTAGTGTTCCATTGCAAGAAGGACTAATAGACGATATCAATACCTTTTACGTGCGACAACAGGTTGATGTCAATGATAGTGATATTATGATCTCGATCAAATCAGAAAATCGCCAGGAGGCTTTTGGCGTGCCGCCAATCGTTAATCAATTCTTAAAACATATCGATTGCACACTAACTTTTTCTTATTGTGTGCAACAACCTGTGATAAAGAATGTTGATGCGCCGTGTTAGAAGATGACAGGATGAAAGAAGAAAATGATGAATTTTAATGCACGAACAGTTTACTTTGCCTACGTCGGTGTTGTTTTACTGGCGATTATTATTGGGTTTTCTATATTGATTAATCAGGGACTAGGGCGGCAACAATTTTTGTTATTCGTTGTTTTTTCATGTGCGACTATACCCGCGATATTAATGTTCGGGGATGCAGCAAAAAAGCCTGATGGCGTGACGACTTATAAGAAGCAGGCTAGGGTTATCAGCGCTATTGTTATTGCGCTTGCTATAGCTGCTTGGTCAATGTCTTAGGCATATGTGGAGGTAATTTATCAAAGCAACAGCGAGCTTATTGTTTTTATCATAGCTTTTGCCCAAACATCATATTGTTGTGCATTAATGTGTAAAAAATCCTCTGCGACTTCTTTGGTTAGCTCGCCATCTTCAGTTAAGAACTTTTCATTTATATCGAGATAGTGAATGTGTTTATTGTCAGCCAGCTGTCTGATTAAAGCATTGGTCTCACTTGTCATTTTTCTTAGCGGGTCATTGGTAAATTGACCTCTTGGGAAGATAGCTAATAAGACAGTTTGGGCGTTAGGTTGCTTCTGTCGTATTCTTGAGAGTATTGCTTTTATACCAAGAAATGTATGTTGGGGATCTTCTTTTCTATGACCGGCGTTATTGGTGCCTATCATCATGATGATAATGCTAGGGTTCATGTTATCTAGCTCACCCTGTTCTATACGCCATAAAACATGTTCTGTGCAATCGCCATTAAAACCTAAGTTGATGGCGTTAAGGGATTTGAAATATTTTTTCCATGTTGTTAACCCCGATTCCTCCCAGCCTTGTGTTATTGAATCTCCAATAAACACTATTTGGGGAGGTGCTTTTGCTGCTTTGATTTCTGATAATTTTGATCGGTGACGTTGTAACCACCATCCGTGTGGGTAGTCTTTATTTTGCACACAAGCTTGGACAGACAGAGGAATGTCAGTAGGCTTAGCTTCGTTTAATTGTTTTGCGTTGTCGATAATAAAAGCAAAAGGGTATAGGGTGACTAAAAATCACTATATAACCTTTATTAATTGTAAGCCAAGACATTCTGCCTTGGCTTAATGGTTTAGGGCATAGCTTTCATAAAGCTACTGAATTTATCTTGCCCTCGAACAACCCAGGTTGGTGTTGCTTCACCTTGGCCTGCTTCGGCTAAGCTATCATATTTAGCGGTAACTTCGGCGAGCACTGATTCTTGATCTTTGTCGATATCGACAAAAAATACATGTTTGCCTTGTGCTAGCAGTTTTTGGAATCGTTTAAATTGGTGATTAGGGATTTGAATGCCAATTAATCCCCCTTCCCATGTACAGAATCCGAGAACAATAATGGCCAAAAAGACAAAAGGTAGCCACCCAACAACTGTGTCTGTCCAATTCATAAAGTATGCTAGTGCTAATACTATTGCCGCGCCTATGGCACCGACAATAGCGCCAAGCTCTGTCGATCGCACAACGTCTTGTTTTAATACTGGTTCTATGGCGTGCAGGTGATGTTTTTCAACTTCAGCATCTCTTTCACTTAAGACATGTAATTGAGGCGCAGTTATCCCATTATCTATGAGTTCTTTTTCTATGATTTCTAAATCTTCTAGGCTATCACTGATGTAATAATATCTATGCATATTCAGTTCCTCCGATTATAAAACGGTAAATAGCATTACTCTGATCAAAAAATAACCAGGCAATTTGAGTATAGCAGGATTTGTATGATGTAGAATAGTTGTAACTAAATTGTTAATTTTATGTTGATTGTTGCTGATGGTGAATAACTAAGTGTAATGAAGGAAAATCTGAAGGGTGAAAGTAAGTTAGGAAGTTTACCTGATGGCATCGGTATAGGCTTAAAATAGTAAGACATAATCATGTCTTTAGGTTAATCAATATTTTTAATATCTTGATGCCCAGTGTTTTTCGATTCCTTTATACAAAGCGGAGGTTATTTAAATACAACCTCACTAAATTGTGGATTAGGAGTCAAGACTTGGATTTTAACAATCTCCATTAAGTTAATTTTTGTTATACCATTATCGGTCTCTACGTGAAGCCATTCTTGTTTGTTGCTGGTACTGATATCCTTTGCTATGCCGGTTAAAGTGCCTGAATCTGTCGTAATAGCTAGCTTATACACGAATGTGCAGGCTGCTTCTAAGTAGTCGTGATGGTGGCAATTGAGTATATTTTCAGACATAGTAACTCCTCGAATTAAGTTGATATTGGTTAACGCCAAGCAAAACGTTAATCTAACTTGTAGTCAATCATTAAGACAACCCTATCTTGAATTACATCGCGCATATACATATTGCTCAGCACACTCAAACCAGTTTAGCGGGTGCTTTTTTAGGAGATTTTGTTAAGGGGCGGGATTTAAGCTGTTTTACGGACGAGTTACGTTTGGGCATTTTGCTGCACAGGAAGGTTGACTCTTTTACTGATCAACACGAGGCATTGAGTGAGATTAAAGGCCTTTTTCCTAAACATCTAAGACGTTATTCAGGTATAGCGTTAGATATTTATTTTGATCATTTGTTGATGATTAAATGGCCACAACTCGCCCGTTGTGATTTTGAGGATTTGTTTGACAGCTTCTATCAAGAACTACATCAAACAACCTATGATACGAACCAACGCTTTACTCGAGTTAAACATACTTTGGTTAAAGAAAGGTGGTTATCAAACTATCAATATGAGGCAGTTTGTTTGGACGCGATGAGAAGCATAGAGAGTCGTTTCAGGCACTCAGCGACTTTTGCAGAAGAAGCGTACGCCTTAATGATGAGAAATAGAACCTTACTTGAAGCGTGTTTTGACGTATTTTACCCAGAGTTGATGAAAACGTCAGAGGATTTATCAAATCAGTTGGGAAATCGGTTGCTCGCAGGTGAGCTGTAAGCAACCGAATAATACGGGTTAGTTATTCAGCGTATCAAAAATATGTCCTGATATACTTTTGCTGCTGCCATTCCTTAATGAACGCACACGCCTGCCAAAGGCAAAGAATCTGCGGCGTGTTTCATCATCAAAATCAACACGGACACCATTAAAAGTGGCATCGTTGATAACTGTGGCATAAATACCACCATTAGTTGCGTTGCTTCTCATATCGTTGTGGCCTGTTCTTTCGGCCATAATGATTGGGAAGTGATTGAAGATGAACGATGAAGGGCCATTAGCACTGGTTAAGATTCCATTGTTAGTAATGCTTCTGCTGCATGAGTCATAACTGCCTTTCCTAAGTGCGCCACAGGCACTATGAAGAGGTACAACACTATCATCTGAACCTAGAATGAAAGGCTTAGTTGCACTTAAAAACTCACTTCCTGTTCCTGCAAAGCGAAGTCTAGGATAAGGCTGATTTGATTTAGCTATATTGCGTGCCGCAGCAGGTCTTAGATCGTTAACAACGCCTAGGTTCTGCCCATTCACATCAAATCCAACGAAAAGTCCTACAACGCCGCGAGTTGCAGCATTAATTAAGCCACCGCCTTCAGCAACACTTATTGCTAGGTCGGCTAACTCAGTACCACCACCGGCACCTGCAAGGTCAATAACAGCCAATACGCGAACACGATTACGGTCAATGCCCCATTGACCAAGACGAGAAAGAGCATCTCTTAACACGAGGTCACCAGTTGAGTGTGTCACCCAAATACAGCCGCTCGCACATTGGCCGGTGGCTTCCAGACGCTCAAAATGCCTTCTGAATTGATCTTTAATCCCACCACTGACACGTTGAGATGTCGACCAGAAGTGGTGAACATCGCCGCGTGCTGTCCAAAAGTCACCAAAATACTCGCGTGAACGCTCAAGCATATCAGCGTCGCTGGTCAGTGGACTTTGCAAATCATCAAATTGTAATCCATGTACCAGTATTACAGGCTTCCCTGCTATGCTTGCGTGCGCATTGACACTAAGCAACATGAGTACTGTAATAAATATTATTTTAATTTTCATACTTTCCTCTTTTGGTTTTGTGTTACATCGGTTTAGCACATAATTGTGCGATTTTACTGCAATAATGCGTCACTGCTTGTCGTCTAAAGCTCCTAAACTTAATAAAAATTCTGCACGCTCTTCGGCGAGTGAATCCTGATGTGGCTCGTCGACGTACCGGCTAAATGGAAAACCAGAGAAGGCGAATTGTTTTTCCTCGCTGGTGCCTGAAACGTCAAATTGCTCACCTTGTTCAGCACCTCGATAAATATCGAAGCTCCTAAGTACATAAGGCCCTTCTGAACCGCTAGCTTTAAGGGCTTGGATGTGTGCCTGTAAGACAATTTCGTCTCTGCCTTTACGCATTTTTCCTTCTTGCTGAAGTGCAATGAGTGGTTTTCTTGTTTTCTGATCTTCAAGTACAGCTCTTACGAAGTAGTAACCTTTCTGTGACACGTCAAAGTTCAATGGAATATCTAGATTGGGACCATTAGGTCTGGCGGTACCCAAGCTAATGAGTTTGGCTGACGCTTCGTTGTATCTGAAGTTCAAGGTCGTAAATAGAGGCTCGTTGTCGACGTTTACGGTGATTTCTATCAGCATCTCTGGTGCGAAATCATCTTTTGATAAGGATGATGTATCGAAAATGCCGGAGAAGCTTGTGCTATCAGGCTTAGTCGGTGATAGGTTAAAAGGAATGGCTGCTTTGTTTCTGTCGCTAGGATCAGTAATGAATGCTTCTGCTGATAGGTAAGCATCAGCTAAGTTCCCGGTAAGTTGTAATTGTAACTCAATGGTTTCCCCATCAAAATACTGGTACTTATCAACGGCAGCAGATAAATCGACAGGGCCGCTTTCTGTTGAGAAAGGTGTTGTTGTTTCTGTTTCTTCAAATGGTTCTGGGTCACGGACATCGCTTGGGTTAGTAATTGGTTGAGAGCCAATAGGGTATTGTGCTGTCTGGCTATATTGATAGGCGATATTGACGATTTGTGATTTGAAGTTTTCATCCGCAAGTGGATTGTCCTCTTCATTGCCAGCTTGTTGAACCGGAGTTGAAGATGTTTCGGGTGTGCGTATATTTTCTTTTTGAGTAGAGTTGGTGACAGCAAAATCAGTCTCAAAAACTGAGCTGCGTGCAGCCGGTTTCAATTGTTGAGTTGGCGTATCTTCTTTGGACATTAACCAACCAATAGCGGTAACAACAATGACTACACTTATAACAATCAGCAGGTTTTTACTCATAGGTTTGTACTCCTACGAGAGGGCATCGATCAAATAGCATGACTTAGCTCTTTTTATTTTTACTATGGCTAAATTTTTGGTCATCAGACCACTGACGTCGGATGACTATATACTATAAAATCTCAGATGTTAACTATTTGTTTTGGTTGTGACGTAACTGTAAATATTGGTTGCTATTTTAACCCTCTTTATTGTTTGATTTTAGTGTGTATTACTCCTCCCAAACCATCTCACGAAAGTGCTTGCGACACATAGATTCATAGCTATCGTTGCCGCCTACTTGCACTTGCGCACCTGATTTTACCGGTTGCCCATTTTCATCAAGACGAACAACGAAGTTGGCTTTTCGACCGCAATGACAAACGGTTTTTAGTTCAAAGAGTTTGTCTGCCCAAGCCAATAAATAGTGGCTACCTTCGAATGTTTCACCCTGAAAGTCGGTTCTCAATCCATAAGCTAAAACAGGTATATTGAGTTTATCGACCACCGTCGTTAGTTGACTCACTTGTTGGCGAGTTAAAAACTGAGATTCATCAATAAAGACACAATTAATGCCGTCTTGTGCATTTAGCAGCCTTATTTCGTTAAACAAATCGGTATCTGGTTTAAACAGGTGGGCATCTGACTGAAGGCCAATTCTCGACGAGACTTTACCCACACCATAACGGTCGTCAAAAGCGGCGGTAAATATCTCAGCCCGCATTCCCCTCTCTTGATAGTTGTAAGCCGACTGTAGTAATGATGTTGATTTCCCTGCATTCATTGCAGAGTAGTAAAAGTAAAGCTGCGCCAATGAGTTTTCCTCAGGTTGTATTGGGGATAAAGTGAAATTATCGGTTATTCGAGCGAATGTTACCCATTAACCAGGATTAACGCGACTGGAATAACTGAGGATATTGTTTTTACAGCCGATAATTATACCGCAAAGGTCAACATGCTTTATATAAGGTAGTGTATTTTATACGGCTTTATAAGTATCGAGATGTTCAATTGATACGATACAAACTATAGTATGTTTCATAGGATAGATAAGTTTATAAAAACTAAGGTGTTTGTGTTAGACCCAGTGGTATTGGTCACACTAGACTCAAGAGAAAATATGACATGAAAGAAATGTGGCTTGAGTGGGTGTTAAAAAAGCCCTTGATGACCTTATTGATAGGTATATTGTTGATAGCAGGTTGTGGTTTTGGCGCGAAAAACCTCTATTTTAGAGGTGATTACCTGATCTATTTTAAAGACGATAATGTTCAAAGGCTAGCCTTTGAAGAAATGCAAAACGTGTTTACCAAAACCGAGAATGCAGACATTATTATTGCACCAAAGTCAGGTGATATCTTCAATCAAACCAGTTTAAGGTTGATTGCTGAAATGACGGCAGATGCTTGGCAAGTACCACTTTCAGCGCGCGTCGATTCAATAAGCAACTTCCAACATACTTGGTCTGAATATGATGACATGATCGTTGAAGATCTTATTTTAGACCCCGACTTTATTGATGATGAACTGGTATCACGTGTAAAAGAAATCGCTTTAGCAGAGCCTAATCTTGTCAATCGACTGATATCGCAGGCAGGGGATGTTAGTGTCATTTCGATTACGGTTAATATGCCTGAAGGCGACCAGACAGCATCGGTGGTTGAAGTCGCTGGTGCAGTTAACGCCTTGGTTGATGATTATAAGGCACGATATCCTGATCATGATTTCTACTTGACGGGCGTTGTGTTCCTTAGCAACGCGTTTAATATTGAAGCACAAAAAGATGCCAGTACCTTAGTACCACTGATGTTCGTGGCTATACTTGCTATTCTGTGGATCTTGTTGCGTTCTTTTGTGGGCACCCTTGTCACATTGTTGATTATTGTGACCTCAATCATCACCACCATGGGCGTTGGTGGTTGGATGGGTATCTTCCTCAGCACAGCTACAGTAAATGTGCCGACTATTGTTATGACACTTGCTGTTGCTGATTGCGTTCATGTTATTTCGTCGATGATCTTTAAGCTACGCCAAGGTGACAGTAAATACGACGCCTTGTACTTCAGTATGGAAGTTAACGTACTTCCTATTTTCATTACCAGTATCACAACAGCTATTGGCTTTTTAACACTTAATTTTTCAGAAGTGCCCGTTTTAGCGGATCTCGGAAACCTGACCGCTATCGGTGTCATGATTGCCTTTGTCTACGCGGTGACTATATTACCAGCGTTGTTGATTTTACTGCCCTTTAATGTACCAGAAGCCAAAGACGTTACAGGGCGTATGGAGCGTTTTGGTGAGTGGGTTATCCAGCGCCATCGAATGCTCATTATCGTGACGGCGGCTATCAGTTTAGCTGCCATCAGTCTAGTACCCCAAAATGCATTGAATGATGTACCTATGGAGTACTTCAGTGAAAATGTGAAGTTCAGGCAAGCGGTTGATTTCCAGTCAGATAAAGTCAGTGGCATGTCCTCGATTAATTTTGCCTTATATACCCATGAAACATCGGGCCTAAATAACCCAAGCGTTATTGCCGATGTTCACCAATTTAGCGAGTGGTTAAGAGCACAACCGGAAGTTGATCATGTTGCAACTATTACGGATACCTTCAAACGCTTGAACAAAAATATGCATTCTGATGATGCGTCATACTATCGGTTACCAGAGGAGCAAGAATTAGCAGCGCAATATATGTTGCTGTATGAGTTGTCGTTGCCCTACGGACTCGATTTAAATAACCAACTCGATATCGATAAATCGGCGACCCGGTTAATCGTCACCATGAAAAACTTGGGTAGTAAGGAATTTACGGAGTTTGAACGTCGTGCAGTAGATTGGATTGAACAAAATACTAACGGGCTTGAAATGACTGCAGGTAGCCCAAGTTTGATGTTTGCTCATGTCGGTGAATCAAATATGAGTAGCATGATACAAGGGACGCTCGTGGCTTTGGTGTTAATTTCAGGGCTCCTGATATTTGCGCTTAAGTCTTGGCGATTAGGGGCTATCAGCTTATTACCTAATCTATTGCCAGCAGGTATTGGGTTTGGGATTTGGGCATTGTATTCGGGACAAGTCAATTTAGGCCTGTCCATCGTATTGAGTATGGTGCTTGGCATTATTGTGGATGATACGGTGCACTTTTTAAGTAAGTACCAACATGCACGTATCTCGGGTAAATCTGCTGAAGACTCGGTGCGTTACGCGTTTACCTTAGTGGGTAGGGCGTTATGTATTACGACAGCCGTATTGAGTATCGGCTTTGGCGTTTTAGCAATGTCTTCTTTTGCATTAAACGCGCACATGGGGCTACTTACCGCTATTATTATAGTTGTCGCTTTAGCGATAGATTTGCTGTTTTTACCCGCGTTTTTGATTATTTTTGATAAGAAAGAGTACTTAGCTGTACCTGAGGAAGGATTAGACAATGCATAAAATGCTGACACTAGGTTTATTATTGAGCCACTTGGTCTTCTCACCTTATGTATTCGCAGATGCTGAGAAAGGGCTACAAATAGCCAAGGAAAGAAAAACGCGTGATATCGGTTGGGGTGATTCACAGTCGAACTCAAGTATGATTTTACGCAATGCGCAAGGCCAAGAAACAGAGCGTAAGATTCGTGTTAAAAATTTAGAAGTTTTGGATGACGGTGATAAAGGCTTAACCATATTTGATCAACCTCGCGATGTTAAAGGTTCTGCATTTCTCAATTTTTCTCATGCGGTTAAGCCTGACGAACAGTGGCTTTATCTACCTGCATTAAAGCGTGTTAAGCGTATATCCTCGAGAAATAAGTCAGGGCCTTTTGTGGGCAGTGAATTCGCATACGAAGATTTGAGTTCGTTCGAACTTGAAAAGTTTGAGTTTAATTATCTGCGTGATGAAGAGTTTAACGGCGAACAGATGTTTGTTTTAGAGCAAATACCTACGGATAAGTATTCGGGTTATACCAGACAGCTTGTTTGGATTGATAAAGAACATTATCGCGCGTTTAAAATTGAATTTTATGACCGTAAAAATGCCCTGTTAAAGACTTTATTACTCAAAGACTTCAAATTGTATAAAGACAAATATTGGCGTCCAATGTTGTCGCAAATGAAAAACCATCAAAATGGCAAAAGTACTGATTTAATCGTTCATAGCCTGGAGTTTGATA
>CAZVDU010000100.1:0-15001 GCA_964625615.1 uncultured Pseudoalteromonadaceae bacterium
TCAACTTTTGTCATCAATATCAATTGCCGTTCGAACAATGTGGAAAGCTGATTGTCGCGACGAATGATATAGAAGTTTCTCGGTTATCTTCTTTATACCAAAATTGCTTAGAGAATGATCTAGCGCCAAAGCAGATTGGTCAAGCGCAACTTAAAAATGTGGAACCTAATGTAAAAGGTAAAGAGGCCATTCTCGTAAAAAAGACGGGGATAGTAAACTATCGTTTAATTACACAGACATTGTTGCAGCTATTTCAGGATTTAGGGGGAGAGGTTCTTTATTCCGCAGAAGTTTTAGACATGCATGAAGAAGAGAATCATATTGATATTACTGTGTCTAATGACGTGCGGCTAAAAGCTTCGTTCTTGATTAATTGTGCTGGGTTGATGAGTGATCGGCTGATAAAACAAATGGCACTTGAGCTTGATTTTATGCTTGTCCCCTTCAGAGGGGAATATTATCGTTTGAAAAGTCGGTTAAACGACGTTGTTAAACACCTGATTTACCCTGTACCAGATCCAGAGTTACCCTTTTTAGGTGTGCATTTAACGCGAATGATTGATGGCAGTGTAACTGTTGGGCCAAATGCTGTTCTTGCTTTAAAGCGTGAGGGTTATCGAAAGAGCAGTATGAGCTATTCAGATATACAAGAGATGCTGCAATTTAAAGGGTTCAAGACACTAATAAAGAATCAATGGCGCCATGGTGTGCGAGAGTTTAAAAATTCTTTCTTAAAATCTGAATATCTTAAAGACGTTCAAAAGTACTGCCCAAGTATTACCTATGATGATCTGCTTTATTATCCTAGTGGTGTTAGGGCGCAAGCTGTTGACCTTAATGGAGAGTTAATACAAGACTTTAAGTTTGTGAATACACCTAATAGCTTACATGTTGGCAATGCACCGTCACCGGCGGCTACATCTGCTTTGCCTATAGCCGATCATATTTTCAGCCAGATTACATCCAGAGTAGGCTGAGTAGTTGTTTTTTTGGTGTTCAGCAACCAGTTAATGATTGCAGTCGCCTCAGCAGTTTCTTATCATTCATCTTGCAAAGAAACTAACAATTATAAAGGACATTATGTTCACTCCAATTATTCTCGCCGGCGGCACAGGTAGTCGCTTGTGGCCGAAATCACGCGCGGCTCTTCCTAAGCAATTTCTGAACCTCGTTAGCGAACAAAGTATGCTGCAAGAAACCGTCACGCGCCTTGAGGGTACTGAACATGCTCCGGCTATTTTTATATGTAATGAAGCTCACAGATTTTTAGTTGCTGAACAAGTGAGGCAACAACAATTAGAACACTCAGGTATTTTGCTTGAACCTGTAGGCCGCAATACGGCGCCAGCAATCGCATTGGCAGCGCTGCATGCCACTGCAAATGGCGATGATCCTTTATTGCTAATTTTGGCTGCAGATCATGTCATCAGAGACCAAAGCGCCTTTCATGATTCTATTAAAGATGCTGAAAAACTGGCAGAGCAAGGCAAGCTGGTCACCTTTGGTATTGTACCTGATTCACCCAACACAGGTTACGGATACATTAAGCGCGGTAGCGATAACCTTGAGAAAGGGTTTAACGTCAGTGAATTTGTTGAGAAACCTGATTTAGAGACAGCAAAAGCCTATGTAGATTCCGGCCTTTATTATTGGAACAGCGGTATGTTTATGTTCAAAGCAAGCCGTTATCTTGAAGAACTCGAAAAGTTTGCGCCTGACATGTTATCTATCTGTCAGCAGTCTATTGCGACAGAAACGAAAGATATGGATTTTGTGCGGGTCGACAAAGCAGTTTTTGAAACATGTGCAAATGACTCCATTGACTACGTTGTGATGGAAAAAACCAATGATGCGGCTGTTGTACCTATGGATGCAGGTTGGAGTGATGTCGGAAGTTGGTCAACATTATGGGAAGTGTCTGAAAAAGATGGTAACGGTAATGTTACTCGAGGCGACGCTATGCTGCACAATGTGAAAGACAGCTATGTTTACGGTGAAGAGCGGCTGATCTCCGTAATTGGTCTGGATGATGTAGTTGTTGTTGAAACCAAAGATGCTGTGCTGGTTGCTGCGAAAGACCAAGTACAAGATATCAAAAGTGTTGTGAATCAGCTTAAAGCCGAACAGAGACCTGAATTTGAGTTCCATCGAGAGGTCTTTAGGCCTTGGGGAAGCTATGATTCAATTAACAACGGTGATCGTTATCAAGTGAAGAGAATCACTGTAAAGCCTGGTGAAAAACTTTCTGTGCAAATGCATCATCATAGAGCTGAGCATTGGATTGTTGTTGCGGGCACAGCGAAAGTAACGAATGGCGATGAAACTTTCTTACTCACCGAAAATGAGTCAACTTATATTCCTATTGGCATTGTTCATGCCTTGGAAAACCCAGGCAAAGTGCCTTTAGAGTTAATTGAAGTACAGTCAGGTTCTTACCTTGGGGAAGACGATATCGTACGTTTTTCAGATCGTTACGGAAGAGTGGATAACTAAGGAGAGAAGATGCAAATCAGTTGCTTTAAAGCGTACGATATTAGAGGTAAGTTGGTAGAACAACTTGATGAAAACGTGTCCTATCGGATTGGTCGTGCTTTCGCTGAATATTTGTCGGCGAAGAAAGTTGTTGTAGGTGGTGATGTTAGACACACGTCAAGGCCTCTTAAATTAGCTTTGGCTGCGGGGCTTATTGATGGTGGTGCTGATGTTATCGATCTGGGAATGACAGGGACGGAAGAAATATATTTCGCGACCAAGTACTTAGGTGTGGATGGTGGTATAGAAGTTACCGCCAGTCATAATCCAATTGATTACAATGGCATGAAATTGGTTAAAACTGACTCACAACCGATAAGTGGCGATACAGGGTTGTTTATCATTCGCGACATGGCGCAAGCCTATGCCGATCAAGATGTGGTGGAAAGATTGGCGCAATGGGGTAGCGGCGGTGTCAGTAGTGAAGCCTTTTTATCAGGTGATGCCTCTGTTGAACAGGACAAACTAGATACTCACGACGGCTATGTTTCTCAATCATGCATGGTGCCTTATCTTGAGCACCTGCTAGGTTACATTGACAAAGCGAACATAAAGCCACTCAAACTTGTTGTTAATGCAGGTAATGGTGCTGCGGGCCCAACTATTGACGCCTTAGCCACAGTTATTGAGTCGCAAGGCATCCCTATTGAATTTATTCGTGTTCATCATGAACCTGATGGCGACTTCCCTCATGGTATTCCAAATCCGTTACTGGTGGATAACCGTCAAGATACAGCAGAGGCTGTGATTCAACATGGTGCCGATATGGGTATTGCTTGGGATGGTGATTTCGATCGGTGCTTCTTATTTGATGAACGTGGTGAGTTTGTTGAAGGTTATTATATTGTGGGCCTGTTAGCGCAGGCTTTTTTAGACAAAGAAGCGGGCGCTAAGATCATTTATGACCCTCGTGTATTCTGGAATACGGAAGATATTGTTTCTACTTCGGGCGGCATACCTATCATGAGTAAGACAGGGCATGCTTTTATCAAGGAACGTATGAGAGCCGAAAACGCCGCTTATGGTGGTGAAATGAGTGCACATCATTACTTTAGAGATTTCGCATACTGTGATTCAGGCATGATCCCCTGGCTGTTAGTCGCTGAGCTGATTTGTACTAAGCAAAAATCACTTTCTAAACTTGTAAGTGATCGCATTGAAGCTTACCCCTCATCGGGTGAGATTAACTCGCTGTTGGAAGATCCTGATGCTGCAATTGAACGTGTTCTTAAACGCTACCAACCTGAAGCTGCCTCTGTGGATTACACTGATGGAATAGGTGTGGATTGCGGGGAATGGCGATTTAATTTGCGTAAATCTAATACGGAACCAGTGATAAGACTAAATGTTGAATCAAAAGCGAATAAATCGCTGATGGAGAGCAAGACGGCTGATTTACTGGATTTGATTAGAGCTTAAATCCTGTATCATTCTAATCTTCAATAGAGTCTTTCTGTAATATGTGGTCTCACTAAGAGACCACATAAACATAAAAGTTTTTATCTTAGAACGTCAATTAGTGACTCAGCCAAGTAATCTGCATTTTTCAAGCTTATGCCAGCAACATTAATTCGGCTTGATTCTACAAAATAGATACCGTGTTTAGTGCGCATATCAAGAACTTGCTCTGGTGTTATACATAAATAAGAGAACATACCTTTTTGTTGTGTGATAAAGCTGAAATCTCTATCGGCGCCTTTCTCTTGTAGTTTGTTAACCAATTGAGCACGTAAGCTCTGCATTCTGGTGCGCATTTCGGATACTTCAGATTGCCACTGTGCATTCAAACTAGCGTCGTTCAAGATAATATCAACCAAGGCACCGCCATAGGAGGGTGGCATTGAATAGATACCACGAGCAATGTGTTGGATCTGCGATTGAGTGGCTTCCCTGACTTCTTCTGACGACGTAATCATTGCCGCTAGACCAACACGTTCTCTGTATAAGCCAAAGTTTTTGGAGCAAGATGCTGCAACAATGACTTCAGGAAGGTGACTTGCTAATAAACGTAATCCATACGCATCTTCATCTAGCCCTTCACCGAAACCCTGATAGGCAGTATCAATAAAAGGAACAAAGCCAGTATGCTGAGCGGCAGCTAATACTTGTTGCCATTGTTCTTTATTCAGGTCAGCACCTGTAGGGTTGTGACAACATCCATGTAACAGGACTACATCGCCTTTCTTAACTTGATTTAACGCATCGATCATTTCATCGAACTTCACGCCACCAGTGCTTTGATCAAAGTAGGGGTAGGTTTTAATCTCTAACCCCGCACTGCCAATCAAAGGAATATGGTTAGCCCAGGTAGGATCACTCACCCAAACTGTCGTGCCTTTATTACATTTGTTAATCAGCTCCGCTAGAATCCTTAACGCACCGCATCCGCCAGGCGCTTGAACAGCAGCTACTCTCTTGTCTTTTAGTACACTATGACCATCACCTAATAAAAGGGATAGCATGCCATCAATAAACCCTTGTACGCCTTGAGGTGAGATATAGACTTTTGACTCTTCTTTTTCTAGCAATATTGTTTGCGCTTTCGCTACTGAATCCAAGATAACCGTTTTACCATCTTCGTTTTTGTAAACCCCCACACCTAAATCGACCTTATTGGGATTATCTTCTAATTTAAATGCAGCCGATAGACCTAGGATTGGGTCTGCTGGGAGTTGTGGTAAAACTTCAAACATAATGCGCCTTTGCTAAATGAGTTAATGGGGTAAGCGGGGTGTATTAGTAACATAAAATACAGTGCTATTTCGAGCAAAAATAGGAATTTTCGCACTAAACAACAAGGTATCTAGTGCGATTACATTTAATGTTAATTTTCATCGCGAAATAAGTTAAGACGTTATTACTCAATCGTAAAATTAGTTTCAAACTCACCTGTGCAGATAGCATCAGTATTGAAGGTCTTCTCGTGCCAGTGCAAGTTGTTGTCATTATCGACTAAGAGTAGTGTTGAGGATCGCGTTCCATATTCTTCGCCTCGAATAAATACAGACGACAATTTCTTCTCCCACTCAACAGGGGCACCTGTTATCGGCAGTAAGTGATCTTCAGCTAAACTATCATCCATCAACAAATCAAACAGAACATTGTCTTTTAAGTGGCCTTTGCTATGACAATAATCCTGTAGGTTTGCTACACCTCTATTAATTTTAGGCCAAGGACTGTTAAGGTCAGCATTAGACAGTCCGTGAAAACCTTTGGTTAATACTTGACATTGATCATTATGATTATTGTAAACCCACAAGTTTTTCCAATGGCCAAACAAAAGGTTATAGCCGTTGTAATTGTGCTGTGTATTGTGGAGTTCCTTTAAGTAATCTTCTTTTAGAGGCTTATTATTTAAGTAATTGAGTACGAGCTCTCCACGAGATTGCGCGTCTGATTTTAGCTTGTTTGGGTTTCGAATATTAGTGAGGGCAGAGAGATAACCGCTTTTATTAACACCCATCCAAGTTCCACCGGCGACCAAGTCTTTTCCAGCAAGTAGTTCTGGTCGTTCTGTCCAAAACCTAGATGTTTGCGTTTCTCGATTAAAAAATTCATCTCTGTTTGCTGCGATAATTAACGGGTAATCTTCATGTTCTTCAACAGCTATAAATAAAATACACATTATTGAGCGCTTTTGTCCTGATTGGCTTTCGTGAAAAGGTCGTTTGTTTTGTCGAGGAAGCTATTAACATCCTGGAAACGATTAAACTGGTAACTAGGTGGCATTAACACCACTTTATATTGTGGTTTAAAGCTAAACTTGTCCTCTTTAATTTTGATAAGGCCATAGCCTGATATGCCCAAGAGTATTGTCATGGAGATAGCAATACGAGCCCTTCTTTTATGGGGTTGATGGAATGCTATCAGCAATGTCAGCCATGCTAAGCCACCAAACAAAGCCAGTGTTAACAGTTGCTGTGACCAAAACCACAACTCACTTGATTCAAAGTTAAATTCTATAATTCGGCCTATAAAGCTTAGAAACATCGAGAGAAGGGCAAAAATAAATATTAGGGAATACTGTAAGCTGAGGCGCCCCTGGTATTTGTTTAACCGAGAGAGAAGCGCGAAAAACAATGGCCAAATAGACAGCGACAAAAGTACCTTTGCAATCGAATTAATGTGATTACTCAACTTAAACTCGACAAAGCTTGTTAGATAAATATGTCCCATATAAAAGCAGCAATAAATAACGCACAAAGTAGCTGCTATTTTAACGCTTCCTAATAGACTTAGTTTATCGTCAACAGGACTTAGTTGAAGGGCTGGCTCTAAAGTCTTGTCAGCAGAGAAAAGGCGAAGCTCTGATTTCCCGATGACAACGTTGTCTGTTTCCTTAACTGGGGAACTAGTTACTCGCTTCCCATTAACTTTACTGCCATTCTGAGAATTTAAATCCTCGATAATAATCTGATTGCCTTCGTCGATTGAGACGATTAAATGTTCTGGTTCGACGTATGCATCATCAATGTGCATGTCACACTGATACCCTCTACCAATAGTAAAGGGAAACTCATCAGCGACGCAGTATTTGGAAACTCTATTTCCAGAAATAAGTTCTATCACTATTGCCATGAGGTAGATTCCATAAAACGCTTAGTAAATAGAAGCGATGATTCTTGACTGACGCCAGCGAGGGTAAAGTGGCTGATTAGTGATTGATTGTCTTCGTTAATAGTCGCTGCTATATACAATACATCATAGAGGCCTTCAAATTCTTTGTAGGCCCGAGTGCAAAACGCTGCTTTTTGTCCAAGTGCATACTGATTTTCAAAGCCTCCTTGTCGGCATTGGAAATTAGACACATCCGTTTTACGTGCTCTGTTACCTGCTTGAGCGGAGTTTATAGCTTGTTGCAGAAGGTTATAAAAGCGTTGCTGATTTGCTTCTATATCGCCTATCAATTCGAACTCCATTTCAATTTCACCGCTAAAAAAGTTTTGGTGAACAAAAACTTTCTCGCCCATCGCACAGCGTTGCTTAATGGAGGTGAAAAGCCTTTTAGAGTCGTTGTTATTTGAACCTCCCCAACACGACAACATATCAGCTACTTGCCCTGGAATCTTTGCTGCACCGAGCTCAGATTGTGGCCAGGGCTCAGCCAATATTGTTTCTATAAGCTGTTTTTGGTTTGTCAGGAGTTGTTGTTGAATATGTACTTTATAATCGTCTGAATTTTCTGATTCTGATACGGGTCTTTCAATGAGGTTCTTTAATCTTGGCAGCGGTATCAGAAAACCAATCTGGTTGCCTGCAGTGGATACGTTAACACCAATGATTTCACCTTGCTGACTTAAAACCGGGCCTCCACTCATGCCTGGATTAATGGAACCAGTAAAATGAATGCGTTGATAAAAACTATTCTTTTTGATCCCGTTAAAAGTACCTGGAACAACTATCATACCTAGATCATGCGGATTACCTAAAGAATAGATGGATTCCCCTTGCTTAGGTAAGGTTGTCGCTAATGTTAAAAAAGACGCATCCCCGTCACTTTGTTTCACAATGGCCAAATCGTTAATGATATCGAATTTTTCCAGAGACAAAATGCCGGTCACCCCCTCAGCATTTTCATATTCAATACGGTACTTTTTAGGGTAGAAGATATATTGCGAAACGACATGGTAGTTTGTAGCAATCGTACCCTTTTCATCAATCTGGAAACCAGAACCGATAGCACTTTTATTGCCTGATTCGACATCAATAATACGTATCTGGTAAAGAGACGATTCATATTGTTGGAATAAACTTTGTGCTTGCTGTCTGGCTTGAACGGGGAAACTGATAATGAATAAACAGAATATAAAGCTTAAAAAGCCAATGTAAAATCTCAAAACAATATACACCAAAGATTAACACGCTCTAATAATGGAACATGAGTATATACCTAAAATGCCTAAAAATGCACGCGTAGCGCCATATAAACGATGTTTCTCTCTGCAGTATTGCTCGACAATAGAACACAGATGATTGAATATCGTTTTCAATGAGTCTCGCTATTCAGTATTCAAACCATGGGAAATTTGAATGAAAGATGCGTTTACGATACCGGCTATTAAAGACACTGTCCCTCGAACAGGCAGCCGCTTTACCTATTGGCTTGGTTGTCAGTTTTTGAAATTGAATGGGTGGCGTTATCAGGGAGAATTTCCTGACTGTGCCAAAATGATCGTCGCCGTGGCGCCTCATACCTCTAACTGGGATTTCTTTGTTGGTTTAGCCGTTAAGTTTAGCTTGATGCTTAAGATTCAGTTTCTGGGAAAGCACACTATCTTTGTCCCTGTCATCGGAAAGCTTTTGCGACATTGGGGGGGGATACCTGTACAACGATCCAAAGCTCATGGTGTGGTTGCACAACTTACCGATGTTTTTGCTCAAAAAGATGAATTAATACTGTGTTTGAGTCCTGAAGGAACTAGAAGACGTATCGAGCAATGGAAGACGGGTTTTGTGCAAATTGCACGAAGTGCAAGAGTGCCTGTTTTGTTAATTGGTCTGGACTACAAGAAGAAAGCAGTTGTTATTGGGCCTTTGGTTTCTGTTGATGATGATATTGATGACGCTATGCGTGAGATTTATAGTTTTTTTTCGAGTATCCATGCAAAATATCCAGATTCATTTCATATCCCTTCTCATTAAGATAAAAAAAGGAAGAGTACTTTGGCAGTCAAAGGTTTTACAACACGCCTCGTTCATGCTGATCGGCTGATCAACGAACCAGAAGATGGTGCCGTGCATCAAGCAACAACAAACACGGTTTTGTATGAATATAAAGATGTTAACGATTTAGTTGATGTATTTCAGGGAAAGAAAGTCGGCCATGTATATTCACGTTCTTCTTCAGCATCTAATGCTTCCCTGCAAAATATTTTAACGAATGTTGAAGGTGGAGTAGGCGCCATTACGTTTTCAACCGGGATGGCGGCGATTAGCGCGACATTATTGAGCTTATTAAAGGCGGGTGATCATGTTGTAATGAGCCAATTCTTGTTCGGAAATTCAGCGAGCCTATGTGAAACTATGATCGGTCTTGGTATTGAGATCAGCTTCGTTGACGTGACTGATGTTGACAATGTTGCGCAAGTTTTAACGACTAAAACAAAAGCCGTTTATTTAGAGACGATTGCCAACCCCGTTACGCAAGTTGCTGATTTAGTTGCAATTGGTGATTTGTGTAAAGCAAATAATATGTTGTATATCGTTGATAATACGATGACGCCTGCCTGCACTTTTTCTGGGTTGCAGGTTAACGCATCATTGATGATAGGATCATTAACCAAATATTATGCTGGCCACGGTAATGTTTTAGGGGGCTACGTTGTTGATACCGGTTTGTTCGATTGGACGACTTACAACAATATTGCTGATTTTTATCGGTCTCAACCTGCCGAACAATGGGGGCTTACGCAGATTAAGAAGCGAGGCTTGCGAGATATGGGGGCGACATTGGCTCCTCAGTCAGCTCATATGGTTTCAGTCGGTATGGAAACCTTAGTACTGCGCTTTAATAAAATTAGTGAAAACGCTTTAGCTATAGCTCGTTACCTTGAAAAACACGAGAAAGTTGAAAAGGTGTATTATCCAGGCTTGTCCTCGCATCCTCAACATGATCTGGCCAAAGCGTATTTTTCTGATTTTGGCGGAACTTTAAGTATTGACTTGAAGGAAGAAGTAGATTGTCTAGCATTTCTTAATCGATTAGAGCTAGTCATTAAAGCAACACATCTTGGTGATACTCGAACGCTTGCTTTGCCAGTGGCTTCAACGATATTTTACGAAAATGGTCCTGATAAAAGAGCACAGATGGGCATAAACGATAATATGATCCGCTTTTCAATAGGTATTGAAGACGTACAAGATCTGATAGATGACTTATCACAAGCGCTGAATTAATTTTTACGATAATGATGGAACTAAAACCTACCACATGTTGACTAACTTACTGTATCGATGTTGGGGTGTTGCTTGTCTTTCCCCGATTATTAACAACCCAATATCGTTATGTGTTTTATTGTTTAGTGTGTTAGCCCCGCCTGTAAGGTGGGGCATTTTATATCTGTAACCGCTTATTTTACTTCCAAACGAGTGTCTTTAATCCCATCATAAAAAATTGATAGCTCAACTTGCTCAACGGTACCTAGCTTTTGCAGCGCACTGTAGTGCTCTAACATATCTGCATTTGCTTCGTTGGGGATCAATTTAAAGGTGTTGTTAGCTATTTTTGAAATCCTGTACACACTTTTAATATGACCAGATAACTTTGCACTTTGATTAACAATAACGAGATCACCTGTAACGACAGCGTACTGATTAACCTGTGGAACCAAAATACGTGTGCCCTTAACAACTGGAAACTGTGTTGGATGCATTTTAATACCGTTAACCAAAACACTTTTAGGTAAAACGGCGCCAGATGTTGATTTTATTGCCTTATGTGTCGTCTCATGGACAGGTATTGGCTTGGCTTGGCTCTCCTTTGATGCGTTGTCTAGATTGATGGGTGGAGGCTCTGGAATTATATCTGTTTCTTTATTGCTCAATGAGCACCCTTGAAAGAGCAGCATTGACGCCAACCCTAAAGATATTGTTATGCTTTTCATATTCAACCTTAATAGTTAAGCCTATTTAAACTGTACTTTAGTACCGCCAAAAAACTACTCACTAAAGAGGGCGAAGCATTCTTCACCTGTCATATTTTTTGTCTGCTCAGAGAAGCTATAAAAAGATGGTTTTTCATCAATAAACACTTGATGGTCCATGACAAAATCAGATTGCTCAGCAAATAAACCAACCGCGAGCATGTAGTGATTCTGCCCTTTCAAGCGATAGAATAGATTGGTTCCACATTCTGAACAGAAACCTCTATCAGCCCAATCTGATGAATCGTAGGTTTTAATCCATTCTTGCCCTTTGATGACGACTTGATTTTTGCAGTCGATAGCAAAAAAAGGTCCGCTTGCCCATCTTCTGCAACTTTCGCAATGACAAGGGCCTACGTGAAGTTCGTTAGGTGTTGCGGTAATAGTCACTTTTTTGCATAGGCAATGCCCGTTAATTGTATTACTGGTCCTCATCTTAACTCTCCGTTCTTGATGTATTAGGCATAAAGTGTTCGGTTATCGCCCAGATTAACCCCATTAAAGCACCAAATAAATGCGCATCAACAGCGACTATCGCACCAATAGTTTCTGCAAGGCTTTCACTGGGGCCTACTAATTGTTCGTAGGCAATTTTAATGGCAACACCAATAAGCAACCCCCAGCCAGTTTTATAACCTACTTTGATATCTTTGATTGCTCCCCAAACGAAAACGCCATGTAACGCTCCAGAAAGCCCTACGTAACGATTTAACCCGGGGGTAAATAAATATAAACACAGACTGACTGATAAACAAAAAAAGATGAATGCAAACAGATAACGCTTAGTGTTGAAGTGATCGCCGTGTAACGACCAAAGCAACAATAAGCCGCCTAAATTTAATAGCAGATGGTTAAGGTTTGAGTGTAAATAGTTGCCTGTAAATAGGCGCCATGCTTGCATCTCTCCAATGTATCGTCTGTCAAAAATCAATATCTCATTAACAGATGCTTGGAAAATAAATAATAGGAGCGCTGCGCCAGCAACTAACAGAGGACCTGTAATATACTCCTTTTTTGTCGGCAGGTTTAACATCGGTTCTTATAATGAATGCATAGAAAATAGGATTTAACGTATCATACCGAAAAGATGTTAAGTAAAGGCGGATAAATGAAAGATATTTTGATCTCTAAACACAATTCAGTGCTGACAATAACAATAAACAGGCCTGATAAGAAGAATGCACTTACACGAGAGATGTATGCAGCAATGGCTGATGCGCTCGAAAGTGTAAGTTCTGATAGCAGTATAAAAGCGGTTCTGCTGCAAGGCGAAGGGGATGGATTCACAGCCGGGAATGACATTTCAATGTTTGCTAATGTGACAAGCGCGTCATCGACTAATGACACTGTAAGGTTCATGAAGGCGCTGGCGGCTATTGAGCTCCCTGTTGTCGCTAAGGTTCATGGGGCTGCTGTTGGCATAGGTACAACGCTTCTCTTACATTGTGACTTCGTTTATTGTGCCGAAAATACTTACTTTTCGCTGCCTTTTATCAATTTAGCCTTGGTGCCCGAATACGGCTCAAGTGCTATTCTTCCTCGTTTGGCTGGGCATAAAAAAGCGGCTGAGTGGTTGATGTTGGGTGAACCGTTTGGTGCTGAAGATGCGTTGTCTAATGGGATAGTGAATAAGGTCACTCCGCTCAGTAGGCTTGACGATTTGTGTCAGAAAACGCTTACAACGCTGTTGAGTATGCCTAAAGAAGCATTGCGAAAAACAAAAGCGTTGATGAAATCTGATTATGACGAGATGATGTCACACCTTGACAAAGAATTAGAAGTGTTTGGTGAACAGTTGCTCTCAGCGCCGGCGAAAGAAGCGTTTGATGCTTTTCTTAATAAAAGAAAGCCAGATTTTTCTCAGTTTGATTAAGGGTTGCTGCTTATCTATTTATGATTAAAAGACGGGATTTCTCGTCTTATCAAACATTTGTTTAGCTGATAGATTAACGGTAGCGACTTTCCTTTATCTTATCGACTTTCCATTTGTTGTTAAGCCTGACCAGTTCAACCGTCCTGAGGTCTTCAATCTTATCTTCTCCAAATGTACCAGAGAAAAATACTGTTACCATGGCAGTATCTGCAAACTCGGTTCTTCCTTTTGTATCACCAGAGTCTAATTCAATGCTAACTTGATCGTATTTCAAGTTTACTACGTGACGTTGTATATTCTTCGAAGTACGATAAGACTCTAAGAGCCGTGACATTCTGGGGGAGCTGTAACTCATCACCGTAGGAATATCTTTTTCATTATAGAGGTATTCAAAAAACTTGACGGTCGTATATTCAGGTGTGTTGTCAGGCATCATGCCATATTTACCCACACCATCCCCTTTTCTGGGCCCAGAATCACCACAGGCTGCCAACAATAAGCATAAAAAAGAAATACTCAAGATTTGCTTCAACATATTTACTACCTAACTCTGAGACCGCCAATATCTTGGCCTTAGCCTAATCCTGCTAATATATTCGATAAATGTAAAGTTTAGCGCTGAGACTAAGAAACTCCAAACTGAGGTAAGAAATAAGTGTTACTTAAATCTTACAATAACAAAAAGAGGAGCCTAAGCCCCTCTTTTAGACAAAAACTTACTCGTTTATTGTACTAAATCTTCGTCAGAGAATTCGCCGGCAAATAATGGACTGGTTAAGTAACGTTCTGCCGAACTTGCCATGATGACAACAATGTTTTTATCTGCATTTTCAGGCTTCTCAGCCCAACGTTTAGCGGCAACAATAGCGGCCCCAGAAGAAATGCCTGCCAGGACACCTTCTTCTTTCATCAAACGGTGTGCCATATCCATAGCTTCTTCATTCGTTACTAACTCGACGTGATCTACCATATCTAAATCAAGGTTGCCTGGAATAAAGCCAGCACCGATGCCTTGTATTTTATGTGGTCCAGGTGTTAGTTCTTCCCCAGCTTTTGCCTGACTAATTACAGGAGAATCTGATGGTTCAACAGCAACAGATACAACGTCTCTACCTTGTGCTTTTAAGAAACGGGAAGTACCAGTGATTGTTCCACCTGTACCAACACCAGCAACAAAGATATCTACGCAACCGTCCATATCTTTCCAGATTTCAGGGCCTGTTGTTTTTTCGTGGATCTCAGGGTTTGCAGGGTTATTGAACTGTTGAAGTAACAAGTACTTATCAGGGTTAGAGGCAACAATTTCTTCTGCCTTAGCAACAGCACCCTTCATTCCTTTTGGACCTTCAGTCAATACGACTGTAGCGCCCAAAGCTTTAAGTAACTTACGGCGCTCTAAGCTCATTGTACTTGGCATAGTCAATGTTAGCTTGTAGCCTCTTGAAGCGGCTACGAATGCAAGCGCGATACCTGTATTACCACTTGTTGGCTCAACGAGTTCGATGCCTTCTTTAAGAACACCGCGCTTTTCGGCATCCCAAATCATGTTCGCGCCAATACGACACTTAATACTAAAACTTGGGTTACGAGATTCCATTTTAGCGAACACGTTACCGCCGGTTACTCTATTAAGTTTTACGAGAGGTGTATTGCCAATGGATAATGAGTTATCTGCATTAAAGTGCATAAAATTTCCTTTGTGTATGATTGACTTATAATTATCTATTCAAAATACCAACGTAACCTGTGATTAATTTCAGGTTAAAATAGGAAATGCTGATATTCGTCACCGTGTATTTAACAAATATCATACACGGAAAATCGACATGCCCTAATCATTCAACGAGTATAGATAAAAGCAAAGTGAATTTTGGCTATATCTTATGGTATTAATTAACAAATAGTAAACATTCAGAGGAAATAATGGCATTTAACGGTACAGAGAATTACATTG
>CAZVDU010000101.1:0-14883 GCA_964625615.1 uncultured Pseudoalteromonadaceae bacterium
TCATTCCTCGTTTCTTTGTTAGGCATAAAACACGTTATTGTTGCCATTAATAAAATGGATTTAATGGATTACGACCAAAAAGTGTATGAGCAAATCAAACAAGATTACCTTGAGTTTGCAAAGGACTTGTCTATTCCAGACATCCAATTCGCGCCTATTTCAGCATTAAATGGAGACAACGTAGTCAACCAGAGTGAAGAAATGTCCTGGTATACGGGTGACACCTTAATGACTTTGCTTGAAAATATTGAAGTCTCTAAAGACTTCAATATGGAAGACTTCAGGTTCCCTGTGCAGTATGTCAATCGCCCCAATCTTAATTTTAGAGGTTTTGCTGGCACTATTGTTTCAGGTCAAATCAGCAAAGGCGATGAGGTCATGACGCTACCTTCGGGTAAGTCCTCAAAAGTTAAGTCAATCGTGACTTTCGAAGGAGAAATAGAAACAGCTTATCCACCACTGGCTGTTACTTTAACCTTGGAAGATGAAATTGATATCTCTCGCGGCGATATGATTGTTAAAGCGGATAACCTTCCACTTAACAGTAATGCATACAAGTCAACGCTCGTGTGGATGGCTGAAGAGCCTATGATGCCTAACAAGCAATACGGTTTTAAGGTTGCGACTAAGTTTGTGCCGGGTGTTGTCTCTACCATCAATCATAAGATCGATGTTAACACCATGCAGCATGCTGAAGCCGTTCACTTAAATCTCAATGAGATAGCTGAAGTCGATATTAAATTGACTCAAGACGTTGCTTGTGACTCGTATAAGAAGAATCAGGGGACTGGCGCTTATATCATTATTGACCGATTAACCAACACAACCGTTGGTGCAGGTATGATCATTGGTGAGGCCCAAACTAGTAGCGATGAACAGAAGTTTAGTGAATTTGAGCTTGAGTTTAATTCACTTGTTCGCAAGCACTTCCCACATTGGCAAGCTGTCGATATAACTAAGCTCTGACAACGATGAGCATGGATCAACTTTTGGTCGTCATTATTTTTATGACGACCATTGGCTCGCTCATTTTTTCAAATATACGTCCGTCGTCAATATTTTCGACAGCGGTACTCGCTTTATTGGCAACACAGCAACTGTCACTACCGCAAGTTACTTATCATTTTACCAATATGGGGCTTATTACCCTTGTATTGTTACTGATGGTCAGTACAGCCATCGACAAAACATCATTAATCAAGCGTTTAGGCCGCAAAATTATCAGCCCAAGCTATACACGTACTTATTGGCAGCTTTTTGGCTTAACGTTTTTTTCATCGTCCTTACTTAATAACACAGCCGTTGTTGCAACACTCATTGGCCCTGTTAAGCAGAATCAATATCACCTCCCCTCTAAGTTACTTATTCCTCTGTCATATTCAGCTATTCTCGGAGGTACAGTCACTTTGGTAGGTACTTCAACCAATTTAATCGTGAATAGCTTTTTAGTTGATCACGGCTCTACTGGGTTTAATTTCTGGGATTTCACTTTATTTGGCCTAAGTGCCGGTTTGGCATGTGGGGCTCTCATGTACTTCCTCACGCCTTTATTGCCAAATATTAAGCCAAACGCTCGGTCAACCAACGAATACTTCATCGAAGCTGTCGTAGAACAGCAGTCTGAACTTATTGGGAAAACCGTCGAACAAAACCATTTAAGAAACTTACCAGAGCTTTTCCTGGTTGAAATCATTAGGAATGGAGCGCTTATTAGCCCTGTAACGCCTGACATTATTATAGAATCTAAAGACAAACTTATATTTTCTGGAAACGTACAAAAAGTCGATAGTCTTCAACATATCGAAGGACTCACCTTGTTTGCTCAAAACGATGGTTTGTTAAGAGAGAACTTAACTGAAGTCGTTATTTCTAATAGAGCGCAGATTATCGGAAAAAACCTAAAACAACTCGGGTTTCGTGCACTATTCGATGCCGCAGTAGTCGCCATAAGAAGAGATGGCGCAGTGCTGTCTGGAAAGTTAGGTGAAATTAAACTTCAAGCTGGCGATTTTTTACTGTTGGCGACAGGCCCCGACTTTGAGAAGCGCCACAATATTACCAAAAACTTTTTTATTCTCTCAGAAAAACGAATTGCCAAAAAACTGAGCGCTAAACAAGAATGGACAACCCTCTTAGGCTTCATTAGCGCTATTGGTTTGAGTGCTGCATCTATTATTCCCCTGCCGATTAGCCTAATGTTTCTCGTCGCAATATTGGTTTTAACTGATGTTACATCAAACTCAGAGGTAAAACGTAACATACCTTTTAACTTAATCTTGGTTATTGTGGGTGCATTAAGTTTAGCGACAGCACTTGAAAATACAGGCGTAATAGCCTTAATCACTCATTGGCTTCAACCACTATTGATAAATGCCACCCCCTTTGTCGCACTGATTGCTGTTTATGCGGTCACCTTGATATTAACAGAACTGGTAACCAATAATGCTGCCGCTGCATTAATGTTTCCCTTCGCTTTCGCGATATCACAATCACTTGACTTACCTATAGTACCTTTCGCCTTAGCCGTCGCTTTTGCGGCCAGTGCTAGCTTTATGTCACCTTACGGTTATCAAACAAACTTGCTTGTCTTTAGTGCGACCAAATACAAATACGGACACTTTCTGAAAGTTGGTTTCCCCATATCTATACTTTTTTCATCAATAGTGGTGGTTATGTTAGGTTGGCAATACGGCTTACTTTGATAACCTTAAAGTAAACCGTAGATTCATTGCTTCGCAAGAAATGTTTTGATGATATCTCTGTAGTTTCGGCTAACTTTAATGCGCTCATTGCCTGCAAGCTCAAGAAAAAATTCGCCTTTTGTATGCGGAATGACCCGTTCGATATAATTCAAATTAACGATCGTTGAACGATGAATGCGCTTAAAAAAAGAGTCATCCAAATCACCTAATAATTCCTTTAAGGTACTCCGTTTAATGTGTGTCTTTCCCTGAGAATGCAGGCACACATAATCTCCTGCGGCATCAACCCACTCAATATCTTTTTGCTTCAATATGGTAATTTCATCGCGGTCTTTCACAACAACCTTAGAGGCAACCTGATCTGACTTCGTTAACGACTTATCCTTTAAGACATTGTCTCCTGTCTCTCCCCAAACTTCTTTCTCAATAATACGATTAATAGCGCCAAGTATTCGAGGTTTATGTTCATGCTCTGATGCACTTTGGAGTCGCTGCACAGCCCTATCTACTGCACGTTGAATACGCTCATCATCCAACGGCTTTAAAATATAATCAACGGCATGGACATCAAAAGCATCTAACGCATACTGCTCGTAGGCCGTCGTAAACACCACAGGTGGAACAACATCGTTCTGTAGCTTTTTTACCACGTCTAAACCATTAATACCCGGCATTTGAATATCAAGAAACAGGAGATCAGGGGCTAAATCTAAGGTTGCCGCAATAGCTTCTCGACCATTCTTACATTCACCAACTACATCTATACAATCAATTTTACTTAATTTTGACTTCAACAGCCTTAAAGCAAGAGGTTCATCATCGACAATCAAGGTTCTTAATTTTCTCATAATTAACTCAAAGCGCCCCTTACATCTAGGATAATTAACATACCACACTCAACAAAGAACCGATCACAAAGATGGATCACCAATTTTTTCATATGGGATGGTTATGGCTGTTTTTAATCCCCCAGAGGGTAACAACTCTGTTTCATAGGTATACTGCTCGTTGTAAAGAACCTTTAACCTCTCACTAGTATTACGCAAGCCTATTCCAGCACTGTCACCCTTATTAACTAAAGCATCCTGCCCAGGCCCTGTATCACTCAGCTCAAGCGACAAACGTTGATCCAAAACATACGCTTTCACGGCAATAATGCCACCTTCTTCATTTTGTGATATCGCGTGCTTCATAGAGTTCTCTATGATCGGCTGTAAAAGCAAGCTGGGTATTGCCGCATATTGCGCCATATCATCCACATCAAACTCTACATCTAACCTGTCTTCAAAGCGTGATTTTTCAATCGACAAATACAAATTGAGAGCTTTGAGTTCCGCTTGAAGGGATATTTTTGTGTCTGGGTTATTGTCTAAAGAATGCCTCAAAAAACGGCTTAGCTGGACAGTCATTTCTTGTGCTTTTTTAGATTCCTCAACCTCAACTAATGAGCTAATAGCATTCAAGGTGTTACAGAGAAAATGTGGTGTCAATTGGTAACGCAACATCTTAATCTGCGCATCACGAGCCACGGATTGTGCCTGGATACGCTGCATTTGCTCTTTTCGTGCATCTGCGGCCGCTTTAAGCATCGTTTCATGCTCGGATTGAAGCAATTGATAGTAACGAACGCCATGAAACATACCTGTCCAACACAAGAAAATAAAAATACTTGCGTAGTACCACCCTCCAAAATCTGACCACAATGACGGATCATCAATAATGGAAATAAATAACGCCAGTCTGGCAAGCGTCCACAACAATGCAACGACTAACACCATCACTATGCCGATAACAAACCTAGCTGAAATAGGTTTAAACCAGATCCGCATAAACACAGCATAAAGGAATAAAGAAGATAGTAAGCCCAAAGCAGCTTGAGCGAAGGTGTGGAAGATAAAAGGCCACCTTAACTCTCCATACCATAACGTTAAGGTAAAAAAGCCAATGAAGCTGACAAAAAGCCAGTAGCTGACTTGCCATAGCCAAAATTGGTAAACAGGTTTAGACAATACAGCATTCACTGTACGGCTTTTCAAATCCGTCATCATAGGCGAGTCTGGTCCATACAAACTTAAGGTTTTCTCTACAATCTGACCCAAGCTAACACCTCTCTCTATATTTACGCAACTGATATGCTGCAAGACATTTTCTAACAGGCAACCTCAAACACTGGAAACGAATAACGATTGAGACGGAATGTTAACGTACACTTTTTCAATACCACCTGTGCGGCCAAACAGCATTTGGCTTAGTTCCTTTGTCATCATGTGCCCACTCAAAGTCTCTCGTTGACCATCAAGTTTAACAATCACAATGTCCAAATCGTCTTTGTTGGTTAAGGTATAGATGAAAGGCACCTGACACCAAGTAAAAGCCAGGCTGTCAGGTCGAATATCAATGAACTGCCATTGGTTGTTAACATCTAAATATTTAAAAACAGTAACATTCGAACAGAACTCCTGAACCCTCAGTAACTGAGGGTTGATAACCACCAATCCGCCTTTCACTTGAATACCGAGTTCACCAAATCGAGTCAGGACTTCTTCTTTCACTTGTCCTGTCATTCCAGGTTGCTGTGCACCAGCGTGTTTGGGTGTATGAGAATAAGGATCACAGGGAAACGCACCATATTCTTCGGGGGTTTTATTAAAACCTATTCCTTCTCTAATCGCGTAATAGTGTTCTCCCAATCGCTGCACTAAACTTGCGCCAACTTGCTCATTATGAGCGGCAAAGAACTGCTCTTGCACAGCGAGTAAAAGCTTGGCAACCATATGCCAATAAATACAGCCTAATCCTTCAAAACCGAACATACCGCCAGAACGGCCCGTGAATGCCTTGTGCTTAAACACTTTCTCGTAGATCAAACAAACACCTTGACGGGTTGAAGTAGCAATCTCTCCGTACTCGGCGCTAATGTCATCTAATGTCCGATTTAAATCACCAACATTTTTTAAGTCCGAGTGAAAACGATACCAACCATCCTCATCTTTACTGACAATGCGTTCATCGTCGAGCCGCACCATAGTCGATAACAACGGATCTTGTTCGATAAGGTCATTAGCCACTCTATTTTTATCCAAAAAACTCGGGAGTTCTCTGTCAGGATAAAGCATAAAAGTGTTCTGGTCTTTGCGGTAAATCGTGCTTTCAAATAGCGCATCAAGCACGTCACATGCTTCTTTAGAACTCAATGCACCAGAACTTAGTACAGCAACCTGACCTTCCAGCATAGGGTACAAATGCGATAGGTTGACAGATGTCTCGTCAATACTGAGTAAGTTATAAGCATGGTATAAACCATCTTTGCGCAGGTTCATTTGGATAGATAGATCAATGAGCCCCGATGCATTATCCAATAGCTCAATAACAACCGACGTATGCACAGCAATTTTCCCTGAAAAACCACCTTGCTCATAAACATTCATTCGATAGTCACTCGATGCTTCGCCTAATGCTCTTGTCAGTTGTCGTGCGATACCTACAGATACGGATGGCGATGATGCGTAATTGACGGCTTTTAAGACTGACAAGGTCTTTGTTAACCACTCTGCTACTTCTGCTGATATATGGATATTATCTTTCGAAACGGGCTTTAATAGCCTCTGCATGAAAGCTATATAGCGGCGCATGTAATAAAGGGTCACCATAGACACACCCTGCCCTACCAAAGCATTGTTAGCATCGTTCCATTCAGGCCGCTGCGTGTTAAGCCAAATACCACCACCCATCACGAAATTACCAAGTTTGCATAACATCGACACTAAAAGCTTTTCGAGTAAATTAACCTGATAAACAGACTCTTTTTTGTCCAGCAATAACTTCCCGTCGTTACCTAACCTAGAAACACGCTCTTCTATTTCAGTAGCAAGTGCTTCATCGTAAACAACAGTTTCTTTAGCATTCTCAATAATGTCTGCAAAAGGTTTAATCTTATAAGGTACATTAGCAAAGCTAAAAATCTCTCGGCTCAATAAAGCGTGTAATTTGCCTGGATGAAATTGCTCCGATAACTCTAGCAACTTCAGCAGATAAATTATTTGATGATCGCCCCAATAGCCAATGTAGCTCCAAGGGTCATCAGGCTCTTCGACTTCCCAATCAATACCTTGCTTAGTAATTCGATAAGGGTTGTAGCCATCAACAGTTGACGCATTAACGAACTTAGCGATTACCTGTTCGATAAAACTTGGGTAGCTAAAAAGTAAAGCTTCCCAATTCTGAAAAATGTCCCGCCAGTTTCCTTGATAAGATAACAGCCTGTTTCCTCGCTCATCTTTAAACCTTAACTCAAACTGATTCCACGGCCTGCTTGGATCGCCATGTCGACGGCCGAATGTAATAGGCAAGTATTCAAACACTAGCCGTTCGAATTGATTGTCATTCTGTTGCTGAGAAAGCAGAATTAAATCCTGCAAATGATTCACTTCAGATAACTGTTCTAAGACAGTCAAATGCCTTTCATAGACTGCGTTGTTAAAAAGCTTAATGGTTTGGATAAAATCTGATTTAGTAATGCGGTATTGATCATTAAAAATGCCGCCTCGCAGCACATTAAATAAGGTATTAGCATAGTGATGTGTAGATACTGAAAGTTCATCTGTGACTTGAAACCCATCGCTGGCGCCCATAATCCGTGCAAGCTCATCACCACATTGCTCGATAGACTGTTCAATTGTCTGTCCGAGCTTTATTTTATTGGCTAGGCGATTTCTTAATGAAACAACTTTTGGTTGGGTTTGTTCAACATTGGCAACAATATCCCAGGTTTTGTGTCCTTTGCCCTCAACCATGCATTCAACCGTCACTAGATAAGCCCCTCTAACGCCTCTTTTGAGGTTTTCTTGCGTGACGCTTCTTCCCTCAATAAAGTGGCTAACCTGTTCAGATGACAACAAAACCTTTGCGTCATCCAATCCAAGATAAAACAATGTGTTGGCACGCAAAGACTCGCTAGGCTCAGCTCGGTCCGTTATTGCAGAATACAAAGTGAAGCATGCCAACCCTGTATCAGGGTCAAGTTCGGACCATTTATAAGCGTCAACTAAATTGCTCGATTGTGTCTGCGTAAACCTCGGCGTCCCCGCTGGTAATACATTTTGTAGTCCATCTAAAAACGTTAAAGATTTAGGCTCCTCCGACAAGTTCAGTAGCTCACAATGCCGACAAAAACCATAGCTCTCAGAAAAAGACCAGCTGTATCGAAACGTTAGATGTAAATCGTGATTCACTTCTTCAAAGCAGATCTTATGACCTAAAACATGCTTGTACAGATGCCGACTAACACTGTAACGATCGTTCTGCTCAGTGTTGAAAGGCTGCCATATATGTTTTGTGTCAGAGGAGTCGACTTTAACTACCGTTTTACACCCCGTTGTTAGCGCACTTTCATGAATGCGATCAACCGGCACATAGGGAAACAATGCCGTTTCAGGTGATACACGGCCAGCTGTTAAACCGCCTGTAGAAGAAGCAAAAAACCAGTGATCGCTGTGCGATACCAAACTGATAAAAAATGGCGGCATACGGTCGACATGCCGAATAACATAATAAGGCTCGCCGCTCAACGTAACGAACTCACCCGATGTCTGAGTAGAGATCTGCTTCTTTATTGTCATTTTAATTAAAGCTCTGATAGTCGCACTTATTCATAGAGAGACATTAAAATAAGCCTAAACAGACGCAATCTAAACGCGCTAGGGTGGACCATCATTGCGACTAGCCGGAATAAAGACAGGAGTGAATAGCAATTCTTTAATTTGCGACAATACTGTGACATTTAAGTAACATCACAAAAATTCCCTTTCATAAAAAAGCAAAAGGAAAGCATCATAAGATTATGATAAATATAATTTTATTATTATATCTCATAATACTTTGCTTATTTAAATATCAATATTTTAGATCCCTTAACTCAAGTCATTCGTTAACAACTTTATAACAACAGAAGGATCGGTTTGTCCGTTTTGACCTGTGAGTAGACCATCTTAGCGCGTTTAGATTGAGACTCATTAGGCGCCGGCTTAAAAATAACACTGCAATAATAAAAACTGTTCATAGCTTGGAATTGATTATTCTTGAGCACATTAAGAGGGATTAAACACAATGCGTTATATAAGTACTCTTAGTAAAACAACCCTTATCTCAGCAGTGCTACTTGCACTCAGTGGTTGTCAAAATGATGATCCTGCCGAAGGTGGTGAGTTAGCCAATCCACCACCGCCGACTTCAGCTCCTTTTTCTTTAGTTTTCGCTGACGAATTCGATGGTACATCACTGGATTTAAGCCGCTGGGAAATTCAAACCGGTGACGGCACCTCAGAAGGGCTCCCTCCAGGTTGGGGAAATAATGAGCTTCAATTCTATACAGAAGACAATATTATTGTTGAAGATGGGTTTCTTGTGATTGAAGCTCGCGTAGGCGACTCACCCGATCCAAACTTTAACTTCACCTCAGGCAGAATCAGGACACAAGGCTTATTTGATTTCACCTATGGGCGTGTAGAAGCACGTATTCAAGTTCCTGAAGGCCTTGGACTATGGGCTGCTTTTTGGATGCTAGGCAGCGATCCTTCACCTTTCGGGGCTTGGGCGGCTCGCGGCGAAATTGATATTTTAGAATCCTTTGGTCAAGAAACTCAATTCGCCCAAGGGACTGCACATTTTGGTATGGTATTTCCCCTGAATGAAAATGTGTCGAGAGTCAATAATGACGTCGATCCTACCGACGGGTTCCACCAGTATGCTGTTGAGTGGGACTCCGAACGCATTCGCTGGTTTATAGACGGTGATCACTACTTTACCGTTTCTAAAGAGACGTATTGGAATTATTTCTATCAAGATAGAGAAGTTGGCTTTATATCAGGTGCGGATGATGCCCCTTTTAGTGCAGATCAACATATTCTATTAAATATGGCTGTAGGCGGCGACCCTGCCGGCACACCAAACCCCAATGACACTGATGTTTTCCCTGGGCGCATGCTGGTCGACTATGTGCGTGTTTATGAATGTCCCTTTGCCCCAGTTGAAGACGGTTTAGGGTGTGAGAACACCATTGATCAAGTTGACCCATTCATTATTACACAAGGAGGCGATGGCACACCGCCTCCTCAAGATGTCGCCATTGCCAGCTTTACCCTATTTGATGGTGCTACTGGCACATTGTTTGAAGGTACTAACAGTGCTCGCCCACTAGGCATAGGCGTGTTTGATAATAGCGGTGCTCTAACTGTTGCCGAAGTTGCCGCAGATGACACAACAAGAGGCAATGTTATTGATGTGGTCACCACAGGTGGTGGCAATATCCAAATTAATGATCCAACCGGCGATACATTCAATCTATTCGGCATGGGACGCGCAGATAACAACGAATTCTTTGGTGGTGAATTAGAGTTTGATGTTTTAGTGATAGGTGCTGAGACCGACGGCAGTGCAGCATTACAGGTATCTATGGACAGTGGCTTTCCCAATACAGGTTTTATTCAAATTCCTTTGTCAGAGCTGCCTACGGATGAATGGACAACCCTCTCATTGAGTATTAGTGAAGTGATACAAAGCAATATCGGTGCTTTTGGTGGGCAGCCTCTAAACATCGAAGAAGTCCTTAACTTGATAGTGTTTGAGCCAACCGGCGCTGCACATATGCAATTTGATAATGTTCGCTTGTTGTGTGGTGCACCTGAATCCAGACGATGCGGCATAGTCAGTGTCCCTACCGTGCCGCAGAATGTCTTTATTGACTCAACAGACCCTGTCTGGGACTTTGGCATAGCCGGTGCAGACAGCGGTTCAGGTTTTGCTGGATACACAGATGGCACAAACCCTGATGGCGTTAACAAAATCCAATGGGAAGAAGTGGCTGACGAAGACCCTGCGCGCGACCAAGTGATCGACGTAACCTTTAATGATAGCGAAGAGTTCGGCGTATTCTTTGTGCAAAGTACAGGTCCTGTTGACTTGTCAGGTTTCGCAAATGGTGCTGTTGTTTTTGATTTGTTAGTCACTGATTACGGCAATAACACTGACGGCATGACAATGCGCATTGATTGTATCTTCCCATGTACTAGTGGTGATCAGGCATTAGGTGTCGTTGCTGATGGCGTTTGGGAAACGATTGAAATTCCTTTATCACAGCTTATTGCAGGTGGCTTGAACACCTCTATGGTTAACTCAGGGCTTGTACTCTTTCCAACAAGTCAGAGTGGTGATATAAACTTCAGACTAGACAACGTGCGTTGGGAACCGAGAACAACCGTTGTTACCGGGCCTGCACCAGCCATTAGCTTTAGTACAGATTTTGAATCATCTGATCCCGCAGCAGGCGCTTTGGGTGACAATTGGATGAGTTTCGGAACAGCCTTCGATGCAGACGGTAACTTCGCCTATAACTACGGAGCGCCATTTGGCACGCCTAATAATGGTGGTGGCTTTGCGGCAATAGTTGGTGGGCAAGGTGGCGATGCTCAAGGTAACCAACAAGTCAGTCTATTCAGCGATTATAATAACCAAGATCATGGCAATGGCTTTACTATTGATGTTGTGACATTCCAACAGTTCGACGTGACTGAGAATGATACAGGTACTTATAGGCTAACTTTTGATGTGAGGGCACCTGATGAGTTCGCTATCGCACCACCAAGCACAGCATCAGCCTTTATCCAAACGTTGGATCCAAATAATGGTTTTATTACGACAACCAATGTCAACATTGACCTGTCTGGAATAACAAGCACCGAATGGGTCACCATGACGCTCGATTTAGCCATTGATGGTAATGCACTTAACGGTCAGATTTTACAGTTTGGATTTTCAAATCAAGCGACTGATTTTGACCCTACTGCCTTGTTGTTTGACAACATCAACTTCAATTTAGCGACCGGCGGTATTAGCTTTAATGCAGACTTCGAGTCATCGGATGCGACAGCAACTTCTATTGGTGACGGTTGGACAAGCTTCGCTACTGCATTTAATGCTGATGGTGGTTTTGCCTATAACTATGGGACATTCGATACGCCAAGCAATACTGGTGGTTTTGCAGGTATAGGGTCTGGTGAAGGCGAAGAAGCTCAGGGCTTACAGTACTTAAATATATTCAGCGACTATAACAATGCTGACCATGGCAATGGCCTAACGATTGAAGCTCTAAGCTTTCAAGAAAGAGTGATTACAGCAGCGGATGGCGGCAACTATCGCTTAACCTTTGATGCAAAAGCGCCTTTTGAAGGAGGTATCGCACCACCAACAACAGCCTTTGCTTTCTTAAGAACAATTGATCCAAATTCAGGCTTTGCGACCACCAACGATATTCGACTTGATATGTCAGGTGTGAGCAGCACAGACTGGGCAACCTTCACCGTTGAACTAACCATAGATGCGGCATTGTTGGAAGGTCAACTATTGCAGTTTGGCTTTGCCAATGCTGCAACAGCATTCAATCCATCAGGCATTTTTTACGACAACATCACGCTAGGGACAGTCGAATGATTTGTATAAAGATAGTTATCAACAGCCATACGAACGCGATTAAAAGGTAGAATAATGATGATAAACAAATACCAAACTCGTCGATTTAGTATTCGTTCTTTGTTGCTTGCTTCAGCAGTTACCCTGTCAGGTAACTACGTATTCGCGCAAGAACAGGAAGAAGAAAACAAAGAAGATGACGTTGAACGCATTATTGTCACGGTAGAACGACGCTCCCAAGATTTACAGGACTTAGCCGGCACGGCTATCGCATTTAGTGGAGAAGATCTGAAATCACTCGGTATTCAAGATTTAACGGACATAGCTGAATCGACACCAGGCCTCGAAATTGGTAATAATCAAGGTAACATTGAAGTCTGGATCCGTGGTATCGGCAGCTCCAACAACACTGAGCTTGGCGACCCAGCAGCTGCCACACACTTGGATGGCGTATATATTCCGCGTCCAACAGGTATAGGATCAGTCTTTTTTGATATCTCACGTGTCGAGGTTAATGTTGGTCCACAAGGTACATTACGTGGCCGAAATGCGACGGCTGGTTCAGTCAATATCATTCCTTGGCGCCCTGCGTTAGGGCAATGGAATGGTAGCGCTGAGGTTGAAATCGGTAACTTTAACCAACGCGTTTTCACCGGCGCTCTCAACATTCCTGTCAACGACAAATTAGCATTTAGGGTGTCTGGCTCAAAGCTTGATCACGACTCCTATTACAATGACGTAGGTCCATTAAATTTAGAGCTAGCCGAAGCCGCAGATAACACAGGCTTCCGCTTTCAGACCATTTATAAGCCCAATGATAAGCTGAATGTGTACTTCTCTTTTGATTCAGTCAGAGAAAAAGGAACAGGCTTCACGGGAACCAACTTTGCGTTACCACTCGGTCAAGGTATCAACCCAGATGATATTGAAGACCCAAGAGATGTGGTTGGGCGTGGTTTCTCTCCCATACAAGATACAAGTCATGATGGCTTCAAACTTGAACTGACTTACGATCTTGGTTTTGCCAACATTGAGTACAACGGAAGCTTCAGGGATTTGTTATATGACTATCAAGCCGCCACACCGCTTTCACCAGACTTCCCTGGTGTTTTTGAGGCATTAGCGCCCTTGGACGAGGCCATCGATAACTTCTCTCGTTTCCAGTTCTTAACGGATTCTGAGTCGACTATTCATGAGATAAGGCTACTGTCAAAAGATGATAGTCGTTTAACTTATACCGCTGGTGCCTTCTATTTCATTGAACGTCAACAATCCTTCCTTGCCTCAGCTGGAGACCGAGGTGGATTCTTCCAAGGTGCTGAATTTAATCAACCGAATACAGATACAGATTCGATTTCCTTTTATGCGGATGCAACCTATGATCTTAATGAAGATACACGCTTAACAGCAGGTATTCGCTATACCTCTGACGAGAAAACACGACAAGGGGTTAATGCTCGTTATGCCTTCGCTTTAGGCGGCTTTGATACAGCCACAGGTAACCCTTTTGGGTGCTGTTTAGGTGTTCGTGTAGGTACCGAAGGCTTTGAATTCGCTGGCTTCGACAGATCTATCTTTGACCCAGATGTTGATGGCAACGGTACAGTCTCAGACCAAGAGTTTTTAGACTTCTACTTCGATGGAATCCGTCAGTTCGGTGACCGCGACAATGTTGACGATATTTTCGCCAATGGCTCAACACCAGGTGGCGCGGAGAACAGGCCTGAATGTATCGACACTGAAACAACAGACGGTTTAATCTGTAACGAAGACGGTACTTTCTCGTTCGCCGTTCCTATCTCACCAGATGCATCAATTACCGTGCAGGATGGTCGTATAGAAAATGAGTTTGTTGACTGGCGATTCCGTGTCGAACACGACATCTCTACCGATAACCTTATCTATGGTTTAATCGCAACAGGGCACAAGTCTGGTGGCTTTAACGATACCTTTACTGACCCTAACGGTAATATTGACCTCGCACCAACTTTTGATGAAGAACAAGTTACCCTTTATGAATTTGGTTCTAAAAACGAGTTTAAATGGGGCAACGTCCCAACTACATTGAATTTCTCTGCTTTCTTCAATGACTACAAAGATCAGGTATTTACCAATCTACTTTCTGTTGAACAGGCACTAGAATTTAATTCAGGTGCACCTGTTGATCCTACCGATGCAACACCTGGTGCCTTGGTCGTTTCATTCAGCTTCAACGCAGCCGATTCGCAAATTTACGGTACGCAATTAGACGGTAAATTTGAACTACCACACGACGTTAACATCAGCTGGACAGCACTATGGTTAGAGGCTGAAGTTAAAGATTCACAAGATATACAAGACTCACGTTTCCAAGCAGACGTAGCGCCTGACGAAGCTGTGTTCCAGTCCATTGATGGTAATAGATTACCTAGAACCCCACGCTTCCAGTTCAATGCAACATTAACGCAAGCTATTGAGCTGAAGAAAGGTTACTTGGACTATGTTATTTCTGCGGGATGGAGGGACAGCCAATTCTTAACCATCTTCAATAGCATCGACTTTCAACAGCCTGAAGACCCAAGATTACGTTTGGACGATAGCGTAGATGCCTATTGGACAGTTGACGCGGGGTTAGGTTATTCGTTCGGGCAAGACGGTGACTTACGTTTTGAGGCCTACGTAAATAACTTGTTTGATGAAGTGCGCACTGCGGCAACAATCATTACGCAATTTGACAACA
>CAZVDU010000102.1:0-14704 GCA_964625615.1 uncultured Pseudoalteromonadaceae bacterium
GTAAAACTGCCAGAAAATGCTTCAAAAGCAGCGACTGCTCTCGAAATACCTATTGGTGTAAAGTCGCCGTAACCAAGAGTGGTGAACGTAACAACCGAATAATACAAACAAGACATAAACAAATTAAGGTTTTCATATAATGTTGCTCCAGCACTAAAAACCTGCAGCTCTCCTTGATAATTCAAACCTGTAATTGAGTAAATAAAAGCACACAAGATAATCATACATATCGAAAGCCCTACTATTCGCAGCGGCTCTTCACCATAACCGCAGAATAAATCAACAACTTTTGACGTTATCCTTTGGGTACTAAACCGTTTCATCTGCATCCGGCGCATAGTGAGTTCTTTTTGGATGAAGCACCCCGACAGAGTAAATATACCTTCACGTTCAGCATGCTTACGAAGATCTCGATATATCTCTTCTGCTTGTTCAAATAAACTCTGCGCCGAATCATTCTGTTTGTTTTTTATCGCTTCTCTAGCTTCATATTCCTGCTTAATTTGTTTTCCAAACCTGATGTGCTCTATTTTGCTATCAGCCCATTTAACGCCTAACAAATTTGCTGATTCCAAGTTCGCCCAGTTCATATTGGCATTACGCATGTCTGCTTTCATTAAACTCGTATGGGAGAAGTCGATGTTAAAGAGGTGGGCACCATTCAAGTTTGCTTTGTACAAATCTGCATGACTGAAATCATAACCATTTTTATGGTGATGATTAACAAGGTCAATATTAGAAAGATCTGCCTGTTTTAAGGATATACCGCAAAGCATGCCTCCGCTTTGCGCATAAGCTTCAAGCCGCTGTTTAATATCTATGTTTTCTTTGCAGCAATTCTCGTCATGCCAGAAGCAAAGCCCAGATCCATTATCAGGTTCACTGCACTTATAGCCCGAAGGGCTCAAGAATTGACACCCAGTATTTTCCTCTTTCATACCCACAGTATAGAAGACCCTGTCGAATACGATATTGGCCAAAAGGCTTATTTTAGATTGAAACCGCTTCTAACATTTTAATGACTTGTTGCTGCCTTTCCTCAACCGTACCTGTCACTTCAGTGAAAGCTATTTGGTGTTTCGCAAGATACTCTCTATTAAAGGCTTGGAACTCATGTCTATTCACATCACCAGATCTTTCCCATGTATCGTCGTAGGGAATTTCGTCACCACATAAAACAACCAAGTCATAACGTTTCCAGCAGGAATGGGCCAAGTGTGCCAACTCAGGAAGAGCACTCCCGTGATAATGCAACGCGAAATTCCATGTCGTAAAAGCATTGGTATCGCAAAATAGATATTCTTTGGCATGTTTAGCTGAATCGTCTTCCCATTCATTCTGCGTTTGTGCAATGTGCAAAAGTTGCTCAGGAGTCAAGCGTCTATCAACTTGATTTTCAAGCCAAAACTGACGGCCATACTCAGGTACGGTAACCGTACCAAGTGTTTTTGCGAGCGCTTCACACAAAGATGTCTTACCTGTGGAAGGCCCACCCAAGAAAACAATACGTTTTATCATGCAATTTCTTCTCTGACCCGGTGAGCAATATATGCACGGTACCATTGCCGTTGTCCAATAATCGCCATTAGTAAAAAGCACAAATAAAGCAGTGATGTAGGATACAGGCCCTTTTGCCAATAGATGGCAATGGCTGCAACATCAACAATGATCCAAACTGTCCAGTTCCACAGTTTCTTGTGTGACATAAGCCATTGTGCGACCAAACTCGCGCAGGTTGTAAATGCATCTGGATAGGGAAAACTGGCATCGGTATTTCTAGAAACCAACGTACCAACAACGAAAGTGCTGATGAAAATAGTCAGAGTCCAAAGTGCATATTCCTTCTTTGAGCCAGATACCACCATCACATGTCCGCTGTCGTCTTGCGACTTTCGCCAAATTAGCCAGCCGTATATTTGAAACCCGATGTAAAAAAGGTTGAGCACCATGTCGGAATACAGCTTCACATCATAAAAAATCCACGAATAAATACTCACTTGAACAAAACCAAACGCGAAGCACCAAATACTACGTTTAATAATAAGGTATACACAGATAAAGCCAGCCACAGTAGCAACCCACTCAATCGGAGATGCACCCGCAAAGCCCTGTAACCAATCAGGAATCGTCATGAAAAAACTCGGTAAAGTTTACGTTGTTGAAAAAAGAATTGACCATAGATATGTAAAGGAATGCTACTGAAAGGTAGTTTTAATTTTTCGATGATGCCTATAATAAGGTAAGCATAGCTATCTACCAACCATTAATAAGAGAAAAGGGATTTATGAATACTATTTTAAAACTAACGGCGGTTATATCGCTTGTAGCAGCTTGGTCAGTCAATGCAGCATCTGTTTGGAAAGTCTCGAATGACAAAAACACCTTGTATATTGGTGGCACTATTCACTTATTAAAAGAAGAAAGCTTTCCTTTACCAACTGAGTATGACAAAGCTTATGCTTTATCAGACAAGCTAATCTTTGAAACGGATATAGAGGCAATTCAATCTCCCGAGTTTCAGCAAAAAGTCATGGGACATTTGATTTTGACAGATGGCTCAACCTTAGAAAGCCACTTGACGAAAGAAACATTTCAAGCGTTAAAAAAACACCTACAGTCAAAAGGTATTCCTATTGAGAACTTTCAGCCACTAAAACCAGCCGCCGTTGCTCTCACCATTTCAGGGCTTGAATTTCAAGCGAATGGTTTCCTGCAACAAGGTGTCGATCAATATTATTCATCAAAAGCGAAAAGTGATAGCAAAGCACAAGGTTGGCTGGAGTCAATTGATGAACAAATTGGCTTTATCACTAGTCTAGGACAAGGCGAGAGCGATAAGATGATCAGCTACACACTTGAAGATCTAGAAAGTTTACCGCAACAACTCAACGCATTGTTACAAGTATGGGAAGAAGGTAATTTAGATAAAATGGAAGCTTTGATGGTAACCGACATGCAAGAACAAGCACCTCAAATGTACAAGGACCTTCTCGTCAATAGGAACAACAACTGGCTCCCTAAAATAACCCAAATGTTAAATAACCCACAGACCGAATTTGTACTTGTTGGGGCAGCTCATTTGGCGGGAGAAGACAGCGTGCTGAATAAGCTTAAAGCCAAAGGCTATAAGATTGAAAAGCTTTAACATATCGAAGTTTGAACGACAAACAGGTGAGGCACACTTTGAAGAATATTATCAATATCGACCAAGACGATCTCCCAAAGCGCTTGATTAATAACCCCAAAGGGTTCGAAGCTAAAGTTAACCGCTTAGGCCCTATTATCGGAGCTCTCCAAATGGGATGTTCAATTGTCGAAGTACCCCCTGGTAAAAAGGCTTGGCCGAAACATTCACACTCTGTGAACGAAGAAATGTTTCTGATCCTTTCCGGCGATGCAACCTTACATTATGGTAATGAAAGCACAGGGGTTCGAGAGGGAGATATTATCTCTTGCCCTGCTAACATAGAAGTCGCTCATCAAATAGAAAACACTGGAGATACTCCGCTAAAATACCTGGCATTAGGCACTCAGAAAGAGCCAGAAATATGTCATTACCCAGACTCCAATAAGTATGGAATTTATGACAATAGAAACGACGATGAAAAGCCCGATATTTTCATGCTGATGAGAAAGGACGACAGCTTAGATTACTATGATGGCGAATGATCTTCTTCTTCAAACAGTGATTCAGCTCATGCCTCAAATGTTTTCGCCTTTACAAACTCTCGATAAGATGAGGGGCTCATCTGAAAGTGACGCTCAAAGAGTGTTTTAAAATAGTGGGGATCTTTGAAGCCTGACAACTGGGCAACGTTGATTAATGTCAGGCTGTTGTCTTTAAGCAAAGACTTAGATACTTCTAACCGTTGCTGCAATATGTATTTATGTGGCGTAATGCCGATTTCATTTTTAAACTTGCGTGTTAGTGTCTTCTTCGCTGTTTTTGAATAATCGGCAATATCTTCCAGTGTAATAGGTGATGCCAGGTTTTGGTTGATATAAGTCTGTGCGATGGCAACAGTCTCGTCGAATTGCACATTCCCTCCCATCCGAAAAAAAGGTTCAGACTGGAAGCTTGCCGCTTCATGCATGAAATTTTTCTCTATCACTCGGGCAATCGAAGCACCTAAGTATTGGGAGATAATATAAACCAGAAGCTCTGTTTGAGAATTAGTACTACGTGTACAATAAATATTGTCACTGTTCGTGATTGCGGCTTTTCGATTGAGCTTAACCTTGGGGAAGAACTTCTCAAACTTTGAATGAAAATGCCAATGAGTCGTCGCTATTTTATCATCTAGTAATCCAGCCTGCGCCAACCAGCAAACTCCCGTCCCCGTTGCAATAAACGTCGCTTTAGCTAAATGCTGCTTATTAATCCAAGTAATTATATGTTCTTGATTTCGAACTGATGGAATAGGATTTCCCCAAATCGGGGGCAAAAAGATAAAGTCGTATGTATCTTCGTCGGCATAATCTCGCTCTATATTCAATTGAATCGATAAGTCTTCATCTTTTTCTTCGGAGCGATCACCAACAACATACATATTTAAGGGCTCGGATCGCTGCATATGACGCTTTCTCAATGACGAAGCACTTGCTAGCATGTCATAAGCTATTGATATGCCACTCTGCAATGATTTTTTATAAAGACAGAACGCAATTTTCATACAAAACCCTTATATGGAATCTCTAAAACCCTAATTGATGGTGCTAAAATCACACAAGTGACCATAATATCAGCTTTTCAGGCTTTAATATCAGTTATCAAAGAAATTATTAATGATATGATGTCGGAAATTTTTAGAGTACGTAGTGTTTTATGAGTAACTTACCAGTAATCGTGGGTATAGGTGGAATGAATGCCGCCGGCAGAAGTTCAGGTTTTCACAGCTATAAGCGCATGATTGCGGAAAGTCTTTCTGAGAACATAATGAAAGACACTTGGTTAGACTTATGCCATCGAATGGGCATTCTGACACCTAATCAAGCACTCACACAAACACACATTGATGCAGCAATTGCCGGCACACTTGTTAGGCGTATTACGCATTTTGATCCGAAAAACATACCGATTAACAAACACATAAATAAAGACGCACCGTCATCCGATCCAAGGTTACTTGAATCATCTTTCATGGCGTCTAAGGTCAGTTGCGCAGGACAAACACCAGAAGGATTCAACTTCGGTGAAATGTATAACTCAAGTAACCATCCTCGAGGCTTAAGTCTTGCCATATATGGTGCTTCTGATTTGATGAATTCAATTGGGATGCCTTGGAGTGACATTACTGACGTTGTTCGTCCAGATCAGATTTCTGTATATGCTTCAAGTGCACTTGGGCAAATAGATAATTACTCTATGGCTGGCCTAGTGGGTAACCCACTCAATGGTAAGCGAGTAAGTTCTAAAATGGTCGCTCTAGCGATGGCGGATATGCCAGGTGATTTCGTTAATAGTTACATTGTAAATAACGTTGGAACAACGACAGCAAATTTAGGTGCGTGCGCCACATTCTTATACAACATGCGCCAAGGTATTAATGATATTAAGCATGGCAGATCTCAAGTTGCCCTAATCGGTTGCTCAGAAGCACCTGTGGTACCTGATTTAATTGAGGGTTACCGGACAATGGGCGCTCTTGCAGAAGATCATCAACTAGCCAAACTCGATGGTGGCGAAGTTAATCATCGACGCGCTGTTAGGCCCTTCTCAGCCAATGCTGGATTCACCATTGCAGAGGCTACTCAGTTTGTCCTACTCATGAGTGACGAACTTGCCCTAAAGTTAGGAGCAAATATATTAGGCTCAGTACCAGAGATATTTATTAATGCTGACGGTAATAAAAAATCGATCTCTGCACCTGGCATTGGTAACTACATTACCTTAATGAAAGCCACATCCTTCGCGAATAGCTTATTAGACGGAAGAATAAATAATACTTATGTGCAGTCACATGGTACAGGGACGCCGCAAAACCGAGTAACAGAAAGTCATGTTATTAACGAAGTAGCGAAAACTTTTGATGTTGAAAAATGGAAGACAACCTCGGTCAAAGCCTATGTTGGCCACTCTGTTGCAAGTGCGGCAGGCGATCAGATGGTAACGGCATTAGGTGCATGGAAATACGGCTATATTCCAGGTATTAAGACTATTGACCATATAGCAGACGACGTGCACCAATCAAACCTCGATATCTTAATGAAAGATGAGCATGTCGGTGAGCAGGGAGAAAGTATGGAAGCTTCTTTAATCAACTCCAAAGGGTTTGGTGGTAATAACGCCAGTGCCGTTTTACTATCCCCAGCAACCACGATGCAAATGCTCGAGAAAAAGCACGGTAAGCAAACAATAAGTAGCTACCATTCCAAAAATGAATCCGTTCATCAAAAAAGCCATGACATTGATCAACAAATCTGTAACGGCAAAGAATCTGTCACATACAATTTTGGTACAGATTTAATCGATGGTGACGATGTCGAACTATCGAAAGAGGAAGTTAAACTTCCGCAGTTTAAGCAATCAATAAAAATGCCAACAGCTGAAGAGTTTTCTGATTACCAATAGCATTGGCAAGCACGAGAAACGCTTTAATCGAACCTGTTTATAACCGACGCCATTGAATAACTGTTCAATTAGAATTAAAAAACCCGCTGTATCCAGCGGGTTTTTATCAATCAATAGCAGTTGTTATTTCAACGTCCAATAACAAGCCACTCAAATCTATTCTTCTTCAAGTGCATCTTCCGGCTTTTCAGTCTTTGCCGCTAGCAACATACTACGTAACTTTTGCTCAATGTCATTTGCCATATCAGTATGCTCTTTTAAATACTTAACAGCATTTGCTTTACCTTGACCAATACGTTCACCATTACAGCTGTACCATGCACCTGCTTTTTCGACGAGTTTATGCGTGACACCTAAGTCAATAAGCTCAGCTTGTTTACTGATACCTGCACCATAAAGAATCTGGAACTCCGCTTGTTTAAACGGTGGGGCCACCTTGTTTTTAACGACTTTAACTCGAGTCTCGTTACCAACAACCTCGTCGCCATCTTTAATCGCACCAATTCGGCGAATATCTAAACGAACAGACGAGTAAAACTTAAGTGCATTACCACCTGTTGTTGTCTCTGGGCTGCCGAACATAACACCAATTTTCATACGAATTTGGTTAATGAACACAACCAAGGTATTAGAGCGTTTTATATTACCGGTTAGCTTACGCAATGCTTGAGACATCAACCGTGCTTGTAAGCCAACATGAGAGTCTCCCATGTCACCTTCAATCTCAGCTTTAGGCGTCAGCGCCGCCACAGAATCAACAATGACCACATCAACAGCACCAGATCGCACAAGCATGTCACATATTTCTAATGCTTGTTCACCAGTATCAGGCTGAGACACCAAGAGTTCATCAATATTAACGCCTAGCTTCTCAGCATAAACGGGATCTAACGCATGCTCAGCATCAACGAACGCACAAGTCTTACCTTTCTTCTGTGCTTCGGCAATAACCTGCAATGTTAAAGTTGTCTTACCTGAAGATTCTGGTCCATAAATCTCAACAACACGTCCACAAGGTAAACCACCTATACCGAGCGCAATATCTATACTTAATGACCCGGTAGAGATAGCCTCTACATCCAGCGCCTTATTATCGCCCAAGCGCATAATTGAGCCTTTACCGTATTGCTTTTCAATTTGACCTAGCGCTGCAGATAAAGCACGGTTTTTGTTGTCATCCATAAGGAGCTCCAAATAAATATCAGCTCAACAGCCGAACAATGTATTAAGGTATTGAGAAAATGGTTATCTCAAGTTGATGAACAGGAGTATACTGTATATTAATACAGTTACAATATAGCCTAACGTTTTTTTTAGTACAGGTTCAATAACCTGTTAAAAGATAAGCACTTTTTGTTCTTATTTAATCAGATTATTAGTGGAGATTCATCGTTTAGAACGTGTTCAATGACAGTAGTCAATGCATAATCGATAGCTTGCTCTCTCACTGAATGCCTATCACCATCAAAGTGTTTTTTCGTCGCGTAGACACGCTCGCCTAATGCAAAACCAAACCATACTGTCCCCACAGGCTTTGATTCAGAGCCACCACCTGGTCCAGCCACTCCGCTAATAGAAACGGCAACCTGAGCGTTTGCTTCAAGGCTTGCTCCTAGGGCCATTTGCTCAACAACTTGCCGTGAAACAGCGCCAAACTCAGCCAATACATCTTGTTCTACACCAACTAGAGCCGATTTAGCGTCATTCGAATAGGTAATAAAACTTCTTTCGAACCATGCAGAGCTTCCAGACACGCTCGTTATCGCGTATCCTAGCCCACCTCCTGTGCATGACTCTGCACTGGTGATTCGCCATTTTTTTCGGCTTAATTCAGCGCCAAGTTGAATAGCCAAATTGATTGTTTTTGCGGATAAGTGCATAACAAACTCATACTGATTTAAATAAAACATATTACGACAAACTAAACAGCGCGACTATGTCATCTACCAAAATCTCAGCACTCTTAGAACAAAACCACACCCCAATGATGCAGCAATACCTTAAGGTTAAAGCTCAGCATCCTGATATTTTAGTCTTTTATCGTATGGGGGACTTCTATGAGTTATTTTTCGATGACGCCAAAAAGGCCGCTGAATTACTCGGTATATCGCTCACAGCGAGGGGAAAATCAGGTGGCAACTCCATTCCAATGGCTGGTGTTCCCTACCATTCTGTTGAAGGCTACTTAGCTAAGATCATTAAACTCGGTGAATCAGTTGCTATATGCGAGCAGATTGGCGATCCAGCTACCAGCAAAGGGCCTGTAGAAAGAAAAGTCGTCCGGATTGTGACGCCAGGAACAATATCAGATGAGGCATTGCTCCCCGACAAACAAGATAATTTGTTAGCTGCCGTATACTCACATAAGAATTGCTTTGGCTTTGCAACGCTCGATATAACAAGCGGCCGATTTGCGCTCAGTGAGCTCGATGACATAGAAGCATTACTGGCGGAAATACAACGTACACAGCCTGCAGAACTTTTGTACCCAGACAACTTCTCCCATATGCATACTATTGAGAACCGTCCCGGTTTGAGAAGACAGCCCGAGTGGGAGTTTGATTTAGACACGAGTATTAAAAAACTAAACCAGCAATTCGGTACGCTAGAATTGAGAGGTTTCGGCGTAGAAGATTCACCATTAGGACTTTGCGCAGCTGGTTGTGTCATGCAGTATGTTCAAGACACACAACTCGCCGCTCTTCCCCATATTCGAGGTATTCAAAAGCAGCAGTTAACCGACTGTGTTTTGTTGGATGCAGCCACTCGTCGTAACTTAGAATTAACCCAAAACCTTAGCGGTGGCAATGAGCAAACACTTGCATCAATACTCGATAAAACGTCGACACCTATGGGTAGTAGATTACTACAGCGCTGGATCCACCAGCCCATTGCCGATATCAGTCGCGTTAAAAGCCGCCAAGACTGTATTAGCGATCTCATCCAATCCGATTACATGGAATTACAGGCGAGTTTAAAACAGGTCGGTGATGTCGAACGTATATTAGCCCGTTTAGCCTTACGTTCGGCACGTCCAAGGGACTTCGCACGCTTGCGTCAAGCCTTTGAATTATTACCAACCATTCAGAGTTTTATCGGCGACTTATCGAATACAACGCAAGCTGGTAACACAATATGGCAGTCTTTAGCGCGTAAAATAGCAGACTTTCCGACACTCAGAGAACTCTTGCAACATGCCATCATAGACAATCCACCGGTTTTAATTCGTGACGGTGGCGTTATTGCCCCTGGATACAACGACGAACTTGATGAATTACGCGCCTTATCCAAAGGTGCAACTGACTTCCTTGAACAACTAGAAATATCAGAAAGAGAGCGAAGTGGCATTGCCACACTTAAAGTCGGCTTTAATCGCGTTCACGGCTATTACATAGAAGTCAGCCGAGGCTATGCTGATCAAGTACCACCAGATTACATTCGTCGTCAAACGCTGAAAAACAATGAACGTTACATCATTCCAACGCTCAAAGAGTACGAAGACAAGGTGCTCACGAGTCAGAGTAAAGCGCTGGCGATTGAAAAACGCTTGTATGAAGAACTATTCGATCTTCTTTTAGAACACTTAGAACCTCTTATGCAAAGCGCTGAGTCGTTAGCCGGGCTGGATGTGCTAACCAATTTAGCTGAGCGAGCAGATACGCTTAACTACCATCGACCTACACTAACTGACCAAACAGAGCTTAATTACGACAATGGCCGCCACCCAGTCGTTGAACAGGTTATGTCAGCGCCTTTTATTGGCAACCCAATCGCGATGAATGATGACCGTAAAATGCTGGTAATCACAGGGCCAAACATGGGTGGTAAGTCGACCTATATGCGACAAACTGCGTTAATTGTATTAATGGCATACTTGGGCAGTTATGTGCCTGCTGAAAACGCACATATCGGTAAAATTGATCGCATATTCACCCGAATTGGCGCATCTGACGATTTGGCTTCTGGCCGCTCGACCTTTATGGTCGAGATGACAGAAACAGCCAATATCTTAAACAATGCGACGCAACATAGCTTAGTGTTGATGGATGAAATAGGCAGAGGTACTAGCACCTACGACGGCTTATCATTAGCTTGGGCTTGTGCCGAAAACCTTGCTAACGAAGTTAGCGCCTACACCTTATTTGCAACCCATTACTTCGAATTAACACACCTAAAAGACCAACAAGCCAGTACAGTAAATGTGCATTTAGATGCTGTTGAATACGGTGACAGCATTAGCTTTATGCACACAGTACAAGAAGGAGCAGCAAGCAAAAGCTACGGCTTACAAGTTGCCTCACTCGCGGGTGTACCGAAATCTGTTATCAAATATGCAAAGGCCAAGTTATCTCAACTTGAGCAAGGGCATAGTGAAATAAAGAGTATTCAACAAAACATGCAAACTCCACCACCCCAGCTCGATCTATTAGCAACAACCGATAGTGAGTTAAAACAGATGATAGATAACATTCAGCCGGACGACTTATCACCCAAACAAGCACTGCAAATATTATATGAACTGAAAGAAGCAGCTCTATAAAAGATTAACAATCAAAAAATAAACACACATAAAATCGAAAAAAGGCTAACAAACTACTTTTAGAAATTTGCTAGCCAACTTTTTCATTGAGGTTTTATTCAGGAGTTACCTGAACTAACAAAAGGTTATCTAAGAATTCAATGACATCATCTTGCAAGGATGGAGAGAGCAAAATAAACTTATTACGCGGGATCGTTGCCTCGCCACCATGAGCAACGATAGCCTCGGTCAATGTGCCAGCTGCACCATTACTAAGATAAGGCCCTGTGCTGCCGACACCCCATAACTCTTTAGTCAAAAATACAGATGCAGGGATCCCCTCATCATCTACAGACTCAGCAAGTCCAGCGCCCATATCATGACGTTTTAAGTCACTAAAAAGCTTCACAATACCTCTGTTATGACTGTCAACTTCCAAGTTACCCAAAGCGACTTCTAGCCCATTGACAATGAAACGGTTGTCAATAATGTCATTTGCCAGATCAAAAGTTACTGGGTTAGCAGGATCAACTCCTAACGAAATAGCACTTTCACCCGACGGGAAGATGTCATCACGATGAGTTTCGTTTTGGCTTGGTTCAGTAAATATCGTATTGTCTAATGCCATCACTGGCACATGACAAGAGTTACAGCCTATTGCATTGAAAGCATAGCTTCCTCTCGAAATAGACTCACGTTGCCCTGACTTAAGAGGTTCAAAGCCCAACTCTTCAAGCAAGCCTAAATCAGCAAGTTCTATGCGTGTTACGGGCCTTGCTTGCGCTGTTTGGTATACAGCTAACCCTGTCATATCTCCGACAAAGAGTTCTCTAACAACACCATCAAAATCTCCGTCAACATTGGCACCAATTGTCTCTTCTGGCTGCATACCAATATCGTTGTGTGTAGCTCCTTGGTTAAAGTCACGCATCGATGCTTGAATCCCCTTCCAACCAAACGGACGAATAATCAAGTCATCATCAACGCCTTCTATTTGATTAATATCTCGACTTGGTATGCAAGCAACATCTATCGAACCAAAAGACACATTCTTAGTGACGAGGTTAGCTCGAACTCGCCTTCGCAACTTACAAGCACTTGCCCTTGCATGCTCACGAATAGCCAACAAATCTTGAGTCATTTCTTCAGCCAACAATTGGATTGCCCCACCACCTAACAAACTTGTCGTATTGCGAGTAAAGAATAAGCTGAGGTCAGCACTATTGGTAACATCGAGCACAATGTTTAGCGCATTTGCACCAGAACCCGTGGTAGGTTCGGCATGACACAATACACAAGCTTCCCCATCAGGCCCGTTTCTCCGAGTCGGAATGTGGTTAGCCCACTCTCCAGGTCCATTAAGATCAGCTCTTGGTACGCCAGTAAATAAGTTACCATCGCCAACATTTGCACCGCCGCCATCTAATGCGTTAAAACGTGCCGAAAACAGCCCTTGTCCACACTTAAAGGCAAATAAGAAACGTTCCTTCGGATCGATAATAGAATTGATTTGTGATTGTTCGCAATGTTCTGCTACAGGCTCTTCCGTATCACTAATTGCAGAACCAGTCGCCATAGCAAGATACGTTGGGAGTAATAGTATAAATAAAGAATACTTCAGTTTTGAGATTTTCATACAGCACCTCTGTTAATGTATTTCTAACTTTGTGTTCATTCTTCAATTTCGATGGTCATTATCTCTTAACCATGCTGCTCGCTATAAGCATCACATCAAAAGCAACTCAGAAAAAACACCAACACACATTAAACAAATAAAGACACAAAAACAAAAATATTTTTACCATTAATAGCAAAAAATTCACTATTGAAAATATATTTTTCAGTTAAAAGTTAAAAAAATCAAAAAAAACAATGAAATAGCCAGTAGATAAATAACCGTATACCTTTATCACTACCCTACATAAATCAAACTCGCCTGTTCCAGAAACCATATGGAAAGTGCATCTCCCACCTATGAACAGATATAACAAGCTGCGCAAGTCAGGTTACGGTACTCTTCTAAATTGAATTCGCAGATAAAATGGAAAAAAACAGAGTAAAGGCTCTGCAATGAAGATGTATTAAAAGGTCCCATAATGATTCCAATCATTATTACTATTGCAAATTCACTCAATACTCCGTCAGCCATCAAACCAATCGCTGTCATAGTGTCTAAAATCGGACCTAAAGTCATAAACCTTCGTCCAAATGTTGAGGCAATGACTTATTCATTTTCAAGGACAACGAGTATGGTGCTATCATTACCCGGACTGCAAAACATACAGACTTTTTGGATGAAAACACCGTGAACGATGAGATTAATTACAAAGCCAACCCTCTGCACGGTCTCAGTTTAAAGAACTTACTGATTGAAATAGTGAATTACTACGGTTTTGATATTCTTTTTGCTTATCTAAATATCAATTGCTTCAAAACTAACCCTAGTATCGAGTCCAGCGAGAAATTCTTAAAAAAAACTGATTGGGCGCGTGAAAAGGTTGAAGCTTTTTATTTATATCAATTCAAAAGCTTGCCTAGAGCGTCTGACGAACAGTTCCAATTACCACCTAGAGATCGGGTAATACCTGAGGGCCAGACACCAGGCGAACCTAATGAACTTAGCCTAGAGGATGCTGAAATATTACGCCAAAAACGTGATGAAAAAGCGGCGGCATATAATTCTGGTTCAAAGAGGACCAAGAACAATACTCATCGAAAAAGTCAGCACAATACTTGGAGGGATGGCCCAAAATCTTCAAGCACATCTGTCAATACCGATGCAGACCCGTGGGCGAACTGGAAATAAGCGTCAATTACCAGGACAGAGTGAAACTATGAATCGTCGTAAAAAAGGCAATCAGATTCTTAAGGCTCGCGCCAAAAAATCTAATGCCAAACTATTCCCCAAAAAAAAGCCTAAGTACATTAGTAAAGCAGATAGAGCGAAATTAGCTATCGAGCCGACCGAAGATACTGAGCTTGAAATAGACGAGTGATATTTATGGCAACTTTGGTGTCACTCATTGAAAATGATTCTACCTGTGGTTTTGTGGGTAACAAAAGCCTAGCAAAAGAAGACAAACCCATAATTCAAGCACCTATTGACAACGTTACTCCTATCGACAATAAGTACTTGTCCCCTAAATAACAAACAAAACGGTTTAAACCGGATATTCATCCTCAATTTGCTCAGATTCAACCTTATAAGCATTTATCGGCAAACCAAACACAACAGGCAAAGTTGCGGCAATGAAGATAGATGAGAAGGTGCCCATAATGACGCCAATAGCTAATGACAGTGCAAACTCCCCCAACACCTCACCAGCCATCAAACCAATCGCCGTAATCGTTGTTAGCGTTGTACCTGAGGTGATAAGTGTTCGCCTAAACGTTGAGGCAATAGCTTTATTAACTAGCGTGTTTAAACACTTGTAACGTCCGCTTAGCATCAACTCTCGAATTCTATCACCGACAATGATGGAGTCATTTAGCGAGTACCCCATTATTGCCAACAACCCAGCGAGTACGGCTAAATCGAATCGCACCTCAAACCATGCAAAAAAACCTAATACCAGAATCACATCATGACAAAGTGCAATAATGGCGCTGCTTGC
>CAZVDU010000103.1:0-7233 GCA_964625615.1 uncultured Pseudoalteromonadaceae bacterium
CTTACTTACCACAAACACAACAACTTCTATTACGTTCCTAACAAAAGCTTTGTTGTCCCTGATACTAGTTCAACCAAATTACCGCTTGGGGGACAATCCCATCCATTAAGTGATGGTTATTTTAAGGAAACTCCTGCTAAGTGGACAGGTAATGGTTCCAGAGAAGCTCAACCCAAGGCCCATGACTGGTATGAAACTGTTAAAATCAACTACGGCGTTCAACCTGATGGCAGTTACGACTTTCCCAAGCTTGATAACAGTTTTCGTACTAAGCCCTGGCAGGAACATCATGCCTTCTGGCAGCGGCAAAAAGACCTACCAGATTCATGGTATAAAATGGAAGCTATCGCGCATTTTTGGATAGAAAAAGGCGTAGACGGCTTTCGATTTGATATGGCTGAACTTGTGCCTGTTGAATTTTGGTCTTTTTTGAATGCATCAATCAAGCATAAACGTGAGGATTTCTTGCTGTTAGCTGAAGTCTATAACCCCGATATTTATCATGACTATATTCAACTCGGCCAAATGGATTACTTGTACGATAAAGTCGATTTCTACGACAACTTAAAAGCCATTATGCAAGGACATTCAGGCACACAAGTGCTTGATGATATCCAACAGCAGTTTGCTGATATTCAATCACACCTCTTACATTTTTTAGAGAATCACGATGAGCAACGTATTGCCAGCCCGGAATTTGTCGGCGATGCAAACAAAAGTAAACCAGCGTTGGTCGTTTCAGCATTCATTAGCCAGTCGCCTACTTTGCTCTATTTTGGACAAGAGGTTGGCGAAGATGGCAGCGAGAAAGCCGGGTTTGGTGATCCGTCTCGCACCAGCATCTTCGATTATATAGGCGTGCCCGCTCATCAACGATGGATGAATAACGGCCATTTCGACGGTGGACAGTTAACCGAAGACGAGAAGGGTTTGCGATCGTTTTACCAAAAAGTGATGGTAATCTCAGCTAACCACCCAGCAATGAAAGGGCAGTATACTTCCCTGCATGCCGATAACATGCGCCAAAGCCCTGGCTACACGATGAACCAGTTTTCCTTTATACGTACTTTTGAGCAAAAAGCGTTAATTATAGTGACTAACTTTTCTCCTGAGTCCAAATCATACGTTTTAAACATTAACCACCTACCCAAACAGATAACGAGAGAAAAAACGTCAATCAAACTAACCAACTTATTAGATGAAAAAGAACACAGGTTAGAGAAACACGATAGTGGCTATGCCACACATGTGAAGATGGCACCCTATGGTTCGATTGTTTTAGAACTCTCGCCTGATCACATGAATACGTATGCACATTGATAGTTTAGTTCTATCGCCAAGGTTACAATCATTAGCCGATAAAGAGAGTAAGACCAAAAGCTCGTCGTTTGTATACGCCTTTTTGTTAGAACGACGAGAAAACAAAAAATTAAAAAGAGTCAGTCACCATGCGCCAGCAACCAACACTTAGTTTTTTTCAAATCTGGAACCTTAGTTTTGGGTTCTTAGGTGTTCAATTTGGTTTTGCGCTACAAAATGCCAATGTAAGCCGTATCCTAAGTGACTTAGGTGCAGATCTTCATTCATTATCGTTGTTTTGGCTTGTGGCCCCCATCATGGGGCTTATCGTACAACCTTTAGTTGGTGCTGCCTCCGATAGAACATGGAATCGATTTGGTCGTAGAAAGCCTTTTATACTCGCAGGCTCTCTCGCAGCCGTTATCGGTATGTTACTCCTACCTAATGCCCCACTATTTGTCGCTTTTATGGCACCTACGATTTTCGGTGTTTTTATGGTGGCGCTGATGGATGCCTCTTTTAACGTTTGTTTCCAGCCGTTTCGTTCCATGGTGGCAGACATGGTCCCTGCTAGCCAACGTAACATTGGATACTCGATACAATCCGTCTTAATCAACATTGGCGCTGTTATTGGATCTATATTACCTTTCCTTCTGACCAACATCATAGGATTAGACAATACTGCGCAGAAGGGTGACGTAGCTGAGTCTGTTGTTTGGGCGTTTTATATTGGCGCTACGGTTTTATTGGGTTCAGTCCTATGGACAGCATTAAAAACCAAGGAATACGCACCACACGACTACAATGCCTACAAAGGCTTAGACATTGCTGATGCACAAGAACAACAACCAAAGCAGTCAATCAGCGAGCGATTGACTGCTTTTTTTAACCTCATGGGCGATATGCCAAAAACCATGAAACAACTCGCCATTGTTCAATTCTTCTCCTGGTTTGCACTCTTTATTATGTGGGTCTACACCACACCTGCCATCACCCAACATATTTGGGGGGTTGATCTAAAATGGTACGATAGCGACTACTTAGCTTCAGTCAACAATATTATCCCTGACAACGTTAAGGCTGACATGGGTGCTGCGGGAGATTGGGTGGGGATATTGTTTGCTGCTTACTCACTCTTTGCTGCTATTTTTTCTGTGTTCTTAGCCAAACTAGCAAATACACTCGGCCGAAAAGTTGTCTATTCAGGGTCATTATTTTTAGGAGGGGTTAGCTACATCAGTTTCCTCTTTTTCCAAGATTTTACTGCTGTCGATGTCAATTTATTATTTACTCAAATAACCGTGCCTGCTGGTGCTGTTAATTTGGTGCTACCTATGGTTGGTATCGGTATCGCTTGGGCTGCTATTCTGGCAATGCCATATGCGATGCTTTCTGGTGCTTTACCGGCAGATAAAACTGGGGTGTATATGGGTATATTCAATTTTACCATTGCAGCCCCTCAAATAGTGTCAGGCATTACGACCGGTTTCATCGTGAAGTATATTTTCGATAACCAGGCCAGCTATATCATTGTTCTTGCTGGTGTAAGCATGGTTTTAGCGGCTGTTAGTGTGTTTTTTGTTAAAGAAGCAAACTCCGACAGCTAATTCACTATTTATCCCGAGTTCAGGTTATTTAACACCACAAGACTCTCTAATAATGAGTTCCGGTGGCATTAAAATGTCAGACACTGGCTCTTTGTTGATCAGCTTGAGCAAGTTTTCGACAAGAAGTTTACCCGCAAGCACGGTGTTTTGTTGAACCGTTGTTAGTGGTGGTGTTGAGAAAGCACTCACAGGGATATTATCGTATCCAACAACAGCGATATCACCTGGCACTTTCAGCCCTTTTTCCCTGATAGCCCGAATAGCCCCTATCGCCATTAAGTCAGACGCACAAACAATGGCCTCAGGCTGCTGTTTATCCAAAATACGGCACGTTGCATTGTATCCTTCGAGCTCAGTTGATATTGCATCCACTTGAGGCATTGCATCAGGGTTTAAACCACTTTCTTGCAACGCTTGAGAATAGCCATCGAATCTCGCTTTCAGTTCAGGCGCCGAGGGCGTGACTTCCCCAACAAACGCAAATTTTCTATAGCCTTTTTTGAGTAAATGCTGTGTAACTTGATACCCACCAAGTACATTATCTGAACCGATAGAAACGCCTGGATGGTTTACATCAGGCGCACCCCACCTTAAAAAGTGCGTTTGTTGGCTCTCTAACTGCGAAAGCTTGTGCTCATAATCCGTATAGCTACCATAACCCAGCAGTATTAAGCCATCTGCTTTATGGCTATCTTCATAGAGCGCGTGCCAATCATCGCTCAGATTTTGAAAGGAAACCAGCAAGTCATACCCTTGTGCCGCGGTAGCTTTGGTAATACTTCCTAGCATGCTGATAAAGAATGGGTTAATCGAAGAATCATCGGATGTAGGGTCTTCAAAAAACAATAAAGCCAGAGTTTTACTTTGTTGCTTGCGCAAATTACTCGCGTTTTTATCTACTTTATAATTTAGTTCAGCAGCAATTTGTTTAATCCGATCACGTGTCTTTTTATTGACCAAAGGACTGTCGCTTAACGCTCGAGAAACTGTCGACTGAGAAACACCCGCTTTGTAAGCAATGTCAAAAGAAGTTACTACACTTTTCATGTCAATCGTATTCTCGAATTATAGCGACTTTCTCAAGTGCGCCTTGTTTGGTCTCGTTATACTATGCCATAACATGTAGCGATGGGAATCAAATCTCCACGTAAAGTCCTTCCAAATCAGCCTTAAAGGGTTGTATTTGCACCAATAACTTCATTCATTGAGTTGAATACGTATGCAGGCTCTATAAAAGTCAGAGGGGGTTTGTATAGACTTGCACCATGCGAATTAACATTTATTTAATGAAATTTACATTCCCTTTTAATATTGACGAGCTGGATAAAAAATATGAATAATTACAGGCTTAACCCCATCACATTAGCGTTTATTACGTTGTCATTGTCGTCGCTCTCAAACGCAAGCTTCGCTCAACAAAATCAACAAGAAACGGAAGATGACGACGAACTAGAAATTATTGAAGTAAAAGGGTTTAAGCAAAGCTTAGAAGCTGCTATCAATACTAAGCGTTATTCAGATACCTTTGTCGAAGCCATTTCTGCAGAAGATTTAGGGCGCCTACCTGATATTTCTATCGCAGATGCCCTTGCACGCTTGCCTGGCATTACATCACAACGTACTAGCGGTCAGTCTAGTGCCATTAACGTTAGAGGGCTCTCTCAGCAATTAACATTTGCGACGCTAAATGGTCGTGAACAAGTCACGCCAAACGGTAACCGTTCTGTTGAGTTTGAGCAATTCCCGTCAGAACTTGTGACGTCAGTCGAAGTTTATAAAACACCAAAAGCTTCCTTAGTAGAAGGTGGCTTAGCCGGCACAGTAAACCTCAATACAGTGCGCCCACTGGAACAAGACAAACGCTCATTTAATGTTAATTTGAGAGGCAGTTTTAATGACCGTGCCGACGAAATATTTGATGCGGATGATACAGGTTACCGCTTTAGTTTCTCTTATGTCGATCAGCTCATTGAAGACAAACTAGGCATTGCATTCGGCTATGCAAGACTCGACCAGCCAGACGTTTCAACCCGCTTTGTAGGGTTCGACTATCAACAACCTTCGGCTGACTTTAACGCTGATGGCGTCAACGATGCGGTGGGTTTTGGCTTTGAACTCGAAGAAGCCGGCGGTACAGATGAGCGAGACGGCTTCTTTGTTGCGTTACAATATCGTCCAAACGATAAACTGAATATTGATTTTGATGCGTATTACTCAAATTTCACATCAGAAACATTCCAGCGTGGTATTCGCGTCATTGGTACCCAAGAAATCACTAACGGTAATACGTTGGTCGACAACCCTGTCGTTGTTAACAATGCTGTTATCGGTGGTCAATTTTCAAGGAACACAGGCGCACCAACAACAGGTGGTGGTTTTGGCTTAACAATCCAGAACAATAACGACAACAACTTTGATGAAGATGAATTATTGTCGATAGGTACAAAGATCGAATACGTCAGCAATAATTGGACCTTCACAACAGACTTCACGTATTCAGAAGCCGATAGCTTTTTCTCAAATGAAGTCAGCACAGCGTTGGTTCTAGATAGTTTAGACGGTGGTGAGCCTGGTAACCCCTGTTGCGGCAACGGCTTGCCCAATACGCCTGTTATTTCTGATGATGTTTCGGCAAGCTTCTTACTCAATGGGACCAATTTACCGACAGTCAATATTGGTCAAGACTTCACAGATCGCAGTAACTTATTCTTAAGCCGATTTGGTGCATTCCCATTTACTAACACTGATGAGCTATTTGCTGTCGCAGCCGATGTTGAATACAGATTTGATAACAGCGATATCGTCTCATCAATTCAAGCAGGTGTACGTTATTCAGACCGAGAAGCTGACCAGTTTAGAACATCTGCTGACTTTGGTAACGACGCTGGCTTCTTCCAATTTGCGCTCTCTTTGCCACCTGTCGCATTGGATGATTCCAACTCGTCCATTGAGTGTTTCTCTGGTGACTTCGCCAGATCCGGATTCCCCTGTTTTACCGTTATAAATGATCCGCGAGCCCTTGCTGAACAGTCTATTGGTTCATCCATTGTGACCAACCAAGATCAGTCATTTACTCGCACAGAAAGCTTTGTACTATCGGAAGAAACCGAAGCCGCTTTCGTACAAGTAAACCTTGATACCGAGATATCTAGCGTTCCAGTAACGGGTAACGTTGGTGTACGTGTAGTCAGAACCGAACAGCTATCCAATAACTTAGAAATCACCACGCCTTCAGGTGTTGAATATACTGAAGTACTCCCTTCATTAAATTTAGTGTTTAAAGTCACTGAAAAAGATCAGATTCGTCTTGGTTTATCTCGCGCTTTATCACGTCCACCCATTAATCAATTAGCAGGGGGATTTAACATCTCATTCAGTGAATCTGAGAATCGTTTAACCGGTGGCGGACAAGGTAACCCAGTACTCGAACCCTTCTTAGCAGACAGTATCGACTTAGCTTGGGAACATTACACTGGAAATGGTGGCATCATCACTATCGCTGGTTTCTATAAAGACTTGGATACCTTTATCGTCACAGAAACGAATGATAATTTTGATTTCTCTGAAGGCAATGTCTTAGATTTCTTAACACCTCAAGATCAGATGGAATTCCAACAAGCTCAAGCATCATTTATCGGCAGCTTCACGGGTCCTGTCAATGGTCAAGGTGGCTTTGTCCGAGGTATCGAACTGGGCTACAACCAAAGCTTCGACTTCTTACCAGCACCTTTTGATCGATTCGGCTTAGTAGCGAACTATTCATACACAGAAAGTCAGATTGATTTTGTTGCTGCGAATAGTGGTACCGCGATTGACTTGCCATTACCAGGTTTGTCAGAGAATGTCGTTAATGCCACTTTTTACTATGAACACAATGGCTTTGGTGCTCGTATCTCAAGCCGTTACAGAGATGACTTTATTTCGCCGCAAACAGGTATCAATCAGCAACTGCCTTTCACTGATGAAGAGTTTATCTTAGATTTCCAAGCGTCTTACGACTTCTCTGATGAAAGCTCACTGAGCGGGTTAACACTGTTAGTTCAGGCAAACAACTTAACCGACGAATCGGTTGCAACCTTCTTTGGCACACCCGCCCAGACAGGTACCGTACAATTCTTCGGCAGGCAGTACTTTGCAGGTATTAGCTACGGTTTCTAATACTGCACGAAAAGGTCCTACCCCAAGCCCTCTACCATTATTGGTGAGGGCTTTTTAATACCTAAAAGCACGTCTAACCGATAAAATTGTATTTATCCATGAATAGATGTAGGAGCGGATTCATCCGCGAATTTACTACAACGGAAGAGAGAGAATCAGCGATTCCTTT
>CAZVDU010000103.1:7333-14688 GCA_964625615.1 uncultured Pseudoalteromonadaceae bacterium
TTTTTTAACCATCGCTAGGATTTAGTGTTGTGGTTTGGTGAGATTGTTTAGTCATTTATTTATATTCAACATCAGTAAATTAACTCATTGTGCTAGCGCCTCTTTTGGGCTAGCACTTTAGGTAACAAATATGGCTTATTGGCTGTACATGAAGGGCACCGATAACAATCTCAGGTAATAATCGTCACTCAACGGGGAAGAACTTCTCGAAAAGGTCGCTAAAAGTATCATCACCGACAATAGCAAGCTGAAGGTCTGCAATTGATGACCTGCGGAAGTCACTTTCCCAAATATGGTATTCATCTGATTAACTTCTACTGTAGCAGCCTAAACGTTTTGCTTAAGCGTTGCCCACTAAAGTTCGTGGCTTCAACCGTAATTTCCTCAATATCCGCTAAAACATCGAATGGAACTACGGCTCTATAGGGTAATGTTGTGTCATAAGCGAAGAGCTGTTTCTCCCCGTTGCCTAAGTGTTTATAGAAAGAAATTTTTGCAATATTGAGTTGGTCAGGATTTTCAAACTCGACATTAATAGGGATGATTCGGCGGTCATTCTCATCATGTATTTTAGCCAAAGACACTTCTGTTATCTTTGAAGAAATTCTCGGCGTCTTAGAGCGAACAATAGAGTAACTGTATGGCGGTAAATTGAAATGAAGCTGATGACTAGCAACTGAAACCTTATCGCCAGCAACCTGTTCATAAGTCAGTCCATCATGATTTACATTAACCTTTTGCTCTTGATCCCCAAGATTAAAAACCAAGAGGTAATCCTGCATAAAGTTGTTGCTTTCGCTGTCTAAATCTATTCGGCTAAAACCGTAAACCTGCTTACCATTGTCGATTAGCCGATTAACTTGAACACCTTTGCGTAGGCTTGGGTGAGCTAACCTAATGTTAGAAAGCTCTGATAACGTTGCATAAAGCGGATGTTGCACATCAAAATTGTCTGCAGCGGTTGTCACATTCGCGCCTAACAGGTTATTGTCGTTATAAACGACTACCTGTGAAGGGTCCATATCTTCACGCGCATCAACATCACCACCATCGCCAGTGAAGCCTTGCTCATCACCATAATAAACAACAGGTACACCTCGATAGAAATACATTAATGCATGAGCAATTTGACTGAGTTTCAATTTGCCATTTTCATCAAAGTCGGCAGAAGACGATTCTATAAAATTCCCAGCTCGGCCCATGTCATGATTGCCGAGGAAGGTTAACAAGTCATTGGGTGTTGAATCATCATCACGAAAGTAATCATCATTCTTCACAAGCTCAGCTAGTTGAGATACATCCTTTTGGTTAAACACCACGTCTTTCACATTAAATGCAAAGCCAAAGTCGAGCACAGATTGCAACTTGCCTATCGTCGTATACTTACTTAAACCCGCTGGATTGCCATCATAAACTTCACCAAACATAAAGAACTGGGGAATACCTATCGCTTTAGCGTGCGCAATTAAATCAGGCGAAAACGACTGCCAAAACTCGATATCGACATGTTTTACCGTATCAATCCTGAACCCGTCAGGTTTGAATTCAGTCACTAAGTTTTTAAATATTTCCGTCAGCCCCTGAATAACCTCTTCTTGGCTTGTATCTATATCATCAAGGCCCGCAAAATCACCTTTTATTGCACTCTCTCCTTCCCAGAAAGTGTCGCCACGGTTGTTATAGTATTTAGAATCATTTAACCAGGCAGGCACTTTGGAACCCTGCTCTTTAACGGGTACAAAAGGCGAGTATGATTTGCCTTGCGCCAACTCTTCTGGACTCAGGTAATCGCAGCCTTTTTGATCGGGTTGTAAGTATTTACCCTGGGGATTATGGCACTCTTCATACTTGATAACGTCAGCGGTGTGGTTCGCAATAATATCGAAGAAGACTTTGATGTTTCTTTCATGTGCTTTGTGGATCAGGTTCTTTAGATCATCATTAGAGCCAAAATGTGGATCGATTTCAGTAAAATCCACCACCCAATAACCATGATGGCCAAAGCCGTCTTTTTGCATCGCCTTATTGCGTAATATTGGCGTCATCCAAATAGACGTTACGCCTAGCCCTTGCAAGTAATCCAACTTTGCTTCAACCCCAGCGATATCTCCACCATGAAATGCCCATTTTGAGGTTTTATCTAAACCGCCATATGAAATGGGCCGGCTTGGATCACCCTCATCATTCTCTGGCTTGGCATTATGAAACCGGTCCGGCATAACAAAATAAAATACCTCATCTTTGATATCTCGCGATAGATAGTTTGGCAAAGATTCACTCACAGACGACGATAAGGGTTGTCTGATATCAGCTACTGGTAATGGCGTCGTATTCGTTTTCTCTGCAAGTTCGGGTGAGCTACAACTTTGTAGCGTGAGTACACTCATTGCCAATGCGAGATACTTTTTATTTTTAGTATTCATGTTTATTCCTTAAGGTCAGCCTTTAACAACTTACCGAGTGATAGATAGCAATATTAGGGTAACAAAATAGTGTTAAATACCGCTTTGAATACGTATGCGTAAAATCCCAATTTAGCGGTTACATGCTAGAATCACACTCAGTAAATTATCATATTTATATCGGCCGAAGCATATACAAAAAGCCATAGTCCTTTGATGTATAAGCTTTTTAAAACAACCAGTACGCAGCGACACGGCCTCACTGACATACATATGATAAACCAAGCACAACAACAAGACTGATTAGATTGTTCAGGAGTGATGAGTGGGTATTAGAGATACAGCTTTGGTAAAAAAAGACTTATCTACGATGAGAAAGTGGTGGAAAGAACAGATCATCTATCAAATATACCCTCGAAGCTTCAAAGACGCCACTGGTACAGGTGTTGGTGACTTAAAAGGTATTATCGAAAAGCTCGACTACATTAAAAGTTTAGGCGTTACGACAGTCTGGTTAAACCCCATCTACCAATCACCTAACGATGACAACGGTTATGACATCAGCGATTACTGCGCGATTATGCAAGAGTTTGGCACAATGGATGACTTTGATGCGCTGCTATCAGGCTTGCACCAGAGAGATATGAAATTTGTGATGGATCTGGTTGTCAACCACTCAAGCGACGAACACGAATGGTTTAAGCAATCCAGAAGCTCTCGCGACAACCCTTATCGTGACTATTACCACTGGTGGCCAGCAGAAAAGGGCAAGCCTAACTTTCGTTGGAGTTTCTTTGATGAGAAAGGCGAAGCTTGGAAATATGACGAGCAAACAGATGCTTACTATCTACATTACTTCTCGCAAAAACAGCCAGACTTGAACTGGGAGAACCCAAAAGTTAGGCAAGAAGTGTATAGCATTATGAAGTTTTGGGCCGACAAAGGCGTGGATGGCTTCCGTTTAGATGCTTTTCAGTTTGTCTCAAAAGATACCAACTTCCCTAGATGGTCTGACGCATACGAACAGGATTTCTCTAGCATTATTCCAGCACATGGAATGGGACCCTATTTACATGACTACTCTCGTGAAATGTATGACGAAGTTATCTCTAAATACGAGGTGTTTACCGTCAGCGAAGGTGTAGGCTCCACCTTTGAAGATGCCCACGATCTGGTTGATGAAGATCGTAAAGAGCTGCAAATGGCCTATCATTTTGATTGCGCTGACATGTGTAAGGATGAAAATGATCCGTTAACACTGCTCAAATTTAAAGACATACATACTCAATGGGACAAGTCTTTTGCTGAAAAGGGTTGGCTCTCAATTTTTCTTGCAAATCATGACTCGCCCAGAATGCTCTCCCGTTTTGGTAATGATAAGCCAGAATACCGTGATGCCTCTGCCAAAATGCTCAATACTTTTTTACTGTCTATGCGCGGCACGCCCTACTGTTACTTTGGTGACGAGTTAGGTATGAGTAATATTAACTTTGAAACTATCGAAGAGTACCATGACATTGCCGCTATCAACGGCTACAAAAAAGCCCTACATAAAGGCCATGACATGGAGAAGTTCATGCGTAATTTGAGAGCATTCTCACGCGACAACAGCCGCACGCCAATGCAATGGAACGATGACAAACATGCCGGATTTACCGAGGGTAAACCTTGGATAACGGTTAACGATAACCATCAACATATTAATGTTAAAGCACAAGATAAACAGCCTAATTCAGTGCTTAATCACTTTCGCCAGATGACAGCACTTAGAAAGCAGACGTTGACCTTAATTTATGGTGACTATCAATTGATCGTGCCAGAACACGAAACCCTCTACGCCTACACACGTTCTTTAGGTAATGAAAACCTCTTGGTCGCGCTGAATTTCTCTGAAACAACCTGTGCGTTTGATATATCTTCCCTGACTCTATCGATGAATGTCTTAATCAACAATTATCAAGAGCTCATTACGACAAACAACTCTATAACGCTAGCACCTTATCAAGCAGTGATCATTCAGTAGGGTCTGTTGATCTTTGCGATATAGTTTTGCAGCAATGATCAACAGGCCTTAGTATTAATCAAAAACTACAATTCACTTGGTGGCGTTTGAATCCAGTTTTCTTTTGCATAATCCGTTGTGCCACAAGTCACATGCAGCGTATAAGCATGCCTGGATTGGCTTGATACGTTAGGGGCACTGAAGTGTGGTAACAAGCCATTAAACGCAACCAGAGCTCCTTTCTTCACTTCTAGTGGCATGGCTGACTCATCAACAGGCCATGGTATATCGTGCAGTACTTTAAGCTCTGTGCTGTCATCGGGGTATCGCAAAAACTGCTCTTTCAACGGCATTGTCGCGTTATCAGATTGGACTTGCAGACAGCCATTCTCAAGCGTCGCATCTTCAACAGCAAACCAGAAAGTGATGACCGATATCGGATCAGTCAGGAAATAAGTCGCATCCTGATGCCAACGAATAATGCCACCGATCTTAGGTTGTTTAAAAATGTACATGGACTGGTGGATCTGAGGCTTAACCAATCCAAGTTCTCTTGTAATAGATTGTATTTTCTTACCATGGCTAAACGCCTTGAAGTCTGGGTTTAGTGTGTGTAGTGCATGGCCTATTTTATTGATACTCAATGACTTTTCTTGCTTTAACTCACCTTGTTCATCAAAAGCATCTTCCTCAAAAAAGCAACGTATTTTATCTCCTGACGATAAAAAGTAACTGTTGCGTGTCTTTTCATGATCTTCTGTTGAGAAAACGGCCCGTGTTGATTGCGGGTCGAATTCATCAACGATCGCATTAGCCGTTTTTTTTAACGTATCCATTTCTGTATTACTGAACAACTCAGGTATAACCAAATACCCCTGACGCCTATATTGTTCAAGCTGTTCATCCGTTAACATTGCACACCTTATAATTTAGACAGTCACCAATATTAATCAGTGTATTTTCACCCTTGTTCAATATAGCGTTACCACCAAAATAAGCGCCTTTTCTATCACTTAATGGATTCAATGCCCTTAATACAGTCAAAGGTTGAGTTGGTGTCTCACGAAGTCCTGTTGTTTGATCAACGGTCGTCACTGGGCATCGTTCACAAGGCTTACGTACCGAGAGTTGATAATCACCACTCTGGTGTTCGATGTCGCAATTATAAAGCTCATCGAACGCATTATCGAAAGAGTCCACAACAATGTTAGGCCTGAATCGCTCCATGCTAATCGGTTTAACGCCCTCACCTCTTAACGCTTCGTTGACTGCTTCCAAGCTTTGGGTAGACGTGATGAGATAAGGAAAACCATCCGCAAAATAGGTTTGCGACGTTTCACTCCCGCATAGATATTTAGCTTTTGTTGGCCTGACTTGTTGCTTGTCAAATCTGACTAATCGCAGTGCCTGCCCTCTAAAAGAACCAATGGCACGATCCAACCACGCACTTGCTGCATCCCCTTCATCGAAGGCGTTTAATGTACTCTCCCATACAGTTACTTCTACTGACTTTGTTGGTAAATCTGATAATGAGATTGAAAACTGCCCCGCATCGGCGTGAGATAAAACAAGCGCCGTATCAGTCATTGCAGTGGACAATGTTGCCAATTTTGGCAGTTGTCTCTGCGTCACAAATCGTCCACTAGAATCAACTAGCATCCACTCTCTGTCATGAGGTAGACCTTCAATCAGCAACTTACTCTGTTCTAGGCGAATGCCTTGCAATGACTTAACCGGGTATATAAATAAATCTGTAATTTTCATTAGGGCAACACGTCAATTTCACAATCAAGTTTTTCAATTTTAACATTGGTCACCTGTTCGAAATCAGAGAAATCAAATAAGGATTTCAATGCGTATTCAATATGTTGATTCGGCTCAATTGAATGCTGTTGCGTTTTTTTATCTTCTTGCTTCTGCCAATCAAAAGAATCAGCTAGCTTATATTCGATATCAATATCACACTTCACATTCGAGTTTACATTTTGAGGTTGTTTAAGCTCAGCAAAAAGCGCATAACTTACGCTCACTTCGCAGCGGCGCCAGAATTCATCTGTGGCTGACTTGCGGCAATCTAGAATAGCATCCCGTGTATCCACACAAACTTTACCTTTACCTGCCCTGCTCCAAGCACAATCTTGACTTTTAGCGATGAAGTTGCGCCTAATCGCGCTATTCAATGCACTTGACCCGGTTACTTCGATCGACGCTGAGTCAAGCCAGCCTATGAGTTGCTTACTCGGATCGCTAGAGGGTTGCCACCTCACTTCTGCCCATTCTCCTTCAACAGCCAATAAGGTAAGTGCACTATTGGGCGGCATGACAGAGAGAACCTTACCATTGGCGTTCTCATACAGCGTTATTGTTTTATCAATGGTTATTGCAGGCGTTTGAGCAAAAACATTGGAAATAGCCAACAGCAATAAACAGCCAACAACAAACATTCGGGTTACTTTACTCATGGCATCCATTATCAACACTACACTTTTATAGGTTTCCATACATTATACTATGTTCATGAGATATATAACCTCAATATAGAGAACAGTAATTACTCGATTAGGTTTGGATCCATAAACTCTGTAATAAAAACGGCACCGACCAGTTCTTTATATCGATACACATTCTAATAGTGAGAGTATACGAATGGCTAGTCACCTAAAAATTGATATTGTATCGGACGTTGTTTGCCCTTGGTGCATCATAGGCTATAAACGATTGCAACAAGCTATAAACGCGTTAAAAGGTGAGATTGAATTCGTTACTGAATGGCACCCATTTGAACTCAATCCTCAGATGCCTGCTGAAGGTCAAGATGCCATTGAACACCTCAGTCAGAAATACGGTAGATCACTTGAGGACATGAAAGTAGCTCGCGCGCAAATGTCAGCTGTCGGTGAACAGCTTGGGTTTCAGTTTTATCAAGGCGACGACAGGCGTGTATACAATAC
>CAZVDU010000104.1:0-14538 GCA_964625615.1 uncultured Pseudoalteromonadaceae bacterium
GGCAAAAAATTAATGAACGTTATGGGCTGAACATTGACGTTGTGAATGACAGAACAGACCCTACTTTCTCATTTATGTCATTAGACAAAGATGGCAAAGTACGAATGGATTGCTCTTCGGCTTATGCAATGTCAGGGCTCATTAAACTGCGTGAAAATTACGATCTCGCTTTTGGCAATGATCCAGATTTTGACCGACATGGCATTGTGACTAAACATGCTGGATTGATGAACCCAAATCATTATCTCGCGGTTGTCATTGACTACCTTTATCGAAATCGCCCTGAATGGCCTGAAACACTGAATGTCGGTAAAACACTGGTTTCTAGCTCCATGATTGATCGTGTTGTTAAAAAGCTAGGCAAACCTCTGCTCGAAATGCCTGTTGGGTTTAAATGGTTTGTGCAAGGCATGTTCAAGAGTGAGATCGGGTTTTCAGGTGAAGAGAGTGCTGGTGGTATTTTTCTGGGCCGCAATTGGCAACCTTGGGGGTCGGAAAAAGTAGGGTTCATTCTTTGCCTTCTAGCCGCTGAAATACTGGCTTAAAGAGGGCGTGATCCGAGCCAACATTATGACAGGCTGACCGCGGAGTTTGGGCATCCTTTATACAAACGTGTCGATGTTGCTGCCAATCTTGCTCAAAAAAAGGCGCTATCAACCTTAAAAGTGGAAGATATCCAGTCTAAAGAGCTTGCGGGTGAAGCCATTATCAATGTTCAAACACACGCTCCAGGTAATCATGCTGCTATCGGCGGTGTTAAAGTCAGTACCGAGAATGGCTGGTTTGCTGCTCGCCCGTCAGGTACAGAAAATGTTTATAAAATCTATGCCGAAAGCTTTTTAGGACAAGAGCACTTAACGGCTTTAATTGACGAAGCCGAATTGTTAGTACAGCGGGTTTTTGAGGATTCAGGCGTTTAAGTGTTAGTTAAGTGCCTCAGAATGTAATAAAACTGTAAATAAATTACATTTAGTTTGACGTGTTGTTGATTTTTTCCCTTCTTTTGCGATTTAAGAGGCTATCTTAAGACAATAGTTGGACTTTTCTGACTTTAAATTTAATATGCATGTAATTAAGTTACACTATACTACTGTTTAATCTTTACAGTTTTTGTTTGTTGTCCAATGGCAATAAACCTCGATTAGGGTAGGGGATCTTCATAATGACAGCGGCTCACCAGTCATCTTCAATAAAGAAAAAGCCAACAAATGGCTTAAAACTGACAAAGACTAAAATAAAAAACAGTATTGTCCGCCACCTTCATTCCACTCTTGGTACAGATGAAAATAAGGCGAACAGCCATGCTTGGTGGCGTGCTACAACATCTGCTATTCAAGAACACGTTTTGGAAGGCGTTCGTAAAACACAAAAAGCGCACTATATGAATGATACGCGCGCAGTGCACTATTTCTCGGCTGAATTTCTTATGGGACGTTTGATGTCAAACAATCTCCATAATCTTGATCTGTACACTATTACTGAGCAAGCATTAACTGAACTTGGTGTAACCCTCTCTGACATTATGGAAGAAGAGCCTGATATGGCTTTAGGCAATGGCGGTTTAGGGCGCTTAGCTGCATGCTTTTTAGACTCACTGGCAACAAAAGGCTTACCCGCTATAGGCTATGGCTTGCATTATGAGCATGGCTTGTTCCGACAGGAAATAAAGAATGGCGCACAAATTGAAAGACCTGATAGTTGGAGAGACTACGGTAATCCTTGGGAAATATGTCGACCCGAGTCGATACAAGAAATACCGTTATATGGCTATGTTGAAACTAAATATGAAGACAACGGTGAATTAAAAAAAGAATGGCACCCCAGCTCTATCGTCAAAGGTGTTCCGTGGGATATTCCAGTGGTCGGCTATGGCGGCCAAACAGTGAATATATTGCGTTTATGGGAATCTCAAGCCTCTGACTATTTTAACTGGGATGTATTTAATGCTGGTGGGTACGTTGATGCTCAGATAGAGAATATTCAAGCAGAGACTATTTCGAAGGTTCTTTACCCAAATGACGAAACTGACGCTGGAAAAGAGCTCAGACTGATTCAACAATACTTCTTTTGTGCTTGCTCACTGAAAGATATTGTTCGCCGTTACAAACGTGCTCATGGTGACGATTGGAGTCGCTTTACTCACCAGGTTGTTATTCAACTCAATGATACGCACCCTGCGATCGCTATTCCCGAACTTATGCGTATATTGCTCGATAAGGCTGATATGTCATGGAACAAAGCGTGGGAAATCTGCACTCAGGTATTTGCTTATACAAACCATACTTTATTACCTGAAGCGCTAGAGAGTTGGCCAGTGAGAATGATCGAGAAAGTCCTTCCAAGGCATATCGAAATCATTTATGAAATCAATCATCAATTTATGACTCAAGTAGAAGCTAAATGGCCTGGAAATGATGATATTAAGCGTAAGCTATCTATTATTGAAGAGTCCGGTGAGCGCATGGTACGCATGGGACATTTGTCGGTTATTGGCAGTTTTGCCGTAAATGGCGTCGCTGAAATTCATTCCAAATTAGTGAAACGCGATCTGTTTCCTGAGTTCGATCAACTGTGGCCGCATAAATTCACTAACGTAACTAATGGCATAACCCCAAGGCGTTGGCTAAAAGCCTGTAACCCTAAACTTTCTGGGTTAATTGACGCTAAGATCGGGCGTGACTGGCCTACAAATCTAAAGCAGTTAGAAAACCTAGTAGGTTTCGCTAAAGATAGAGCTTTTCAAAAGAAATTTATGCAAATAAAGCTCGAAAATAAAGTTGAATTAGCAAAAGAAGTCCTGAAGTTGACCGGTATTGAGGTTGATCCTCATGCAATATTCGATATTCAGATAAAACGATTACATGAATACAAGCGGCAGCACCTTAACTTGCTGCATATTATGGCTTTGTACCGACGTATATTGCAGCAACCGATTAGCCATATTCATCCAAGAGTTTTCATATTTGCTGCTAAAGCGGCACCTGGTTACAAGCTTGCCAAAGATATTATTTATGCCATAAACAAAGTGGCTGAGAAAATTAATAGTGACAAGCGCGTGAATAAGTTATTAAAAGTTGTTTTTATGCCTAATTATAGGGTTAGTCAGGCAGAGAAAATGATACCGGCAGCTGATGTCTCAGAACAAATATCAACAGCAGGTAAGGAAGCTTCAGGGACTGGGAATATGAAATTGTCGCTCAATGGTGCATTAACCATCGGAACTCTCGATGGCGCTAATATTGAGATTGCGGAAGAAGTCGGTGATGACAATATCTTCATTTTTGGCCTAACAGTGGATCAAGTGTCAACCTTAAAAAGTAGGGGCTACAACCCATACAACTATTATTATGCCAACGAGGAGATAAAAGCTATTTTAGACTGGTTAGACGGCGATTATTTTACGCCAGGTGAGCCAGGTGCGTTAGCGCCAATTAAACATAGCCTATTAGATGATGGTGATCCCTATCTAGTGTTGGCAGATTTTGAATCATATTCGCAGGCACAGCAGAGAGTCAATGATGCGTATATGGATAGAGAAAAGTGGGCAGAAATGGCCATTCTCAATACAGCGAGAATGGGGAAGTTCACCTCTGATCGTTCGATAGAGGATTATGTGAAAGCCATATGGAAACTCACGCCTTGTCGAGTTGACTAGGGTTTGTTGTGCACTTTTGATTTATACTCATTAGCCTACATGCCGGCGCCGCGATTAAAAAGCCTTTAGTTAGAACAAAATCTATACGGCAAAGATGAACAGCCTCTAGTATTTGCTCATAGACTAATGGTTGATTGCAAAATAAGTTGATGCGTTTTACTTTGTACCTCAATATAAGCATTGATTAAGGCGATTTACTTTCTTTGAAAAAAGCAAATTGTAGGTTAGCTGATAATAAAAATAATAAATTGAGCTGCAATACTCTATGAAAAGTCATTTATCGTTAAAAACGATACCTAATAGGCATAGTTTCTTTGAACATATTCGTAAAGAAGTGACCAAAGATCCATGTCTGTCGTTATTATTTGTTGATGTTGTTAGATTCTCCGATGTAAGTGCAAGTTTCGGTTACGAAACAGGCGATCAAATTCTAACTATTATTGCTAATAGGATAGAAAGGCTCTTTGGCGATATTGGACTGCTTGGTAGGATCAGCGGTGACATATTTGGCATTGTTATCAAAGGTAATCATAGTGAACGTGATTTAAGAGAATTCTACCGCTATCTTACTGAACACTTTAAAACACCAATTGCTGTACAAGATCATTCATTTATCGCTGACTTTAATGTTGGTGCGATTGCAAATAAAAGGGATAGCAAAGACACGCATTTGCTTTTTTCTCGAGCTGAATCCGCGCTAAAACAGGCCAAAGAAAACCGCTACGAAAACTTTTTTACGATGCCATTGCTTGGTGAGTTAGTGTCAGGGCGCTCTTTGGCTTTAAAAGCTGATCTTAAACGCGCTTTTGCTAATGATGAACTTGAGCTTTATTTCCAACCCAAAGTAAATTTACAAACGCTTGAAATCATTGGCGCTGAGTGTTTGTTAAGGTGGAATCATCCACTTGATGGTGTTCTGTTTCCCGGTGCCTTGATTGAAGCGGCAGAATCATACAACATGATGAACGAAGTCGGCTATTGGGTATTAGACAAAGCTTTTGAAAGCGCTGCGTTTTTAAAATCAAGAGGGCTTGAGCTTCAAATCTCTGTAAATATCTCACCAACTCAGCTTTATGACACACTTTTTGTATCCAAAGTACGTGAACTTGGCTCTAAATATGGGATTAATCTCGCTCAAATGGAGCTTGAATTGACAGAAGATGTCGCTTTGTCCAATTCATTGATGACAAAACGGCAGTTATCTCAGGTTCGAGCACTTGGATTGTCTATTGCCGTTGATGATTTTGGTAAGGGATACTCTAATCTAGCCTATATGCGCGACTTACAGTTAGACACTATCAAAATAGATAAAACTTTTGTATTGGGGCTGGGCGATAACGCTGTTAATCGTGCAATTATTGAAGCTACTCAACTTATTGGTACTGCGATGAATAGTGATGTAACAGCGGAAGGTATCGAGAATGTACAACATCTGCATACGCTTCGAGAAGTTGGTATTGAAACGGGGCAAGGCTTTTTGTTTTCAAAAGCATTACCCATTAATGATTTTATAGAACTTACCCAAAGTGATTTGATTGTTGGTGATTCATTAGCCTATCGAAGCCGCGGCGCGTCATAAGAGCGAAAGATGACGCGTAGCTATTCTTTAAGTGGTATATGGGCAGTCAACCTATTAGAATAGTACTATGTTTTTTATTGTTAGAGCTTCATGTCTCCTTCTTCAGTTATTCAACAACTTAAATCTCAAGGCAATTTCTTCTCATTATCCATAGATAATAACTGTGAGCTAGCACAAGGAGTTTCGTTCACACTCGATAATGGTACTGACGTTAATATCACCGACCTTGGTATTATACGTTTTATACCAGCCAGCAAAGCAAGTAAGGTTGTTGTTTTGTCTTGTGCTGTTCACGGCAATGAGACTGCACCAATAGAGTTATGTGATGACTTAGTTCAAGGCGTTTTAATCGGCAAAATAACCCTATCTCAACCACTGCTAGTTCTTTTTGCTAATTTACCAGCGATTACTATCGAGAAACGTTTTGTTGAAGAGAATTTAAACCGATTGTTTAGTGGTCATCATAGTGACCCGGGTAAAGCTATGAATGCTGAACGAGTTCGAGCAAAACAGTTAGAACAAGAAGTTGGCGAGTTTTTTAATCTTTTTGGCACTAACCTAGAGCGCCATCACTACGACTTACACACAGCAATTCGTGATTCAAAACATGAGAAGTTTGCTGTTTATCCCTATACACATGGTAAGGCTCGAAGCCAATCATCATGTGAGTTTCTGCATGCATGTGGTATCGATACGATTTTACTGTCTGACAGACCAACAACAACTTTTAGTTATTTTTCGGCTAATGAGTATGGTGCTGTGGCATTCACGTTAGAGTTAGGGAAAGTACGACCGTTTGGTCAGAACGATATGGCTCGCTTTAGTGCGATTAAGCGAAGCCTTAATGCCTTAGTCAGCGATACGAGCTATCAAGCACCTGAATGTGATATGAGCGAGTTTAATATTTATCGCGTGAATCAGACTATATTGCGCCAAACTGAGTCGTTTAAACTACATTTCGACGACGATATTCCCAATTTCACACCATTCGCTAAAAATAGCGTTATGGCGATGGATGGTGAACGGAGCTATAGCGCTGAATATGATGGAGAAGCTATTGTTTTTCCGAATGCTAAGGTTGCAATGGGACAAAGAGCTTTATTAACCATAGTTAAGTGTGATCTTCAGTATGGTGTGATTTAAGTAATTGATATGCTAACGTCTTAAATGCTGATGATATAGTCAATATAAAGAGGAGATTAATAATGATAGTGACAACAACTCACGATATTCAAGGTAAGCAAATTAATGATTATTTAGGTGTAGTGGTCGGTGAAGCTGTTATGGGAGCCAACCTTTTCACAGATATCTTTGCGTCTATTCGCGATATTGTTGGCGGACGCTCTGGTGCTTATGAAGATGAATTGACAAAAGCACGTAAGATTGCTTTCCAGGAACTGGAAAATGAAGCGAGAATGCTAGGTGCTAATGCTGTTGTCGCTGTTGATATTGATTATGAGGTTGTTGGATCTAAAGGCTCTATGCTGATGGTTAGTATTAGTGGTACAGCTATTCGTTACTCCTAATAGGTTTTAAATCCATGAGGTAGCTGGCTTTCGTTGTTAGCTACCAACTATCCTCATCGTCATCATATTTTGTTTCCTTTTTCTTTATTTTTGGCATTTTTGTATTAGCCGTAGACCTCAACAAAAGTATATTGCCGAGTATTATTCCGAAGACAAAAATAATGATTAAGACGATATGCCAAGTTTGCATAGTTAATCCCTAACGATATAACGTTCTAAGATAATCGGTAAAGCTTTCAGCACAGTAGGCTTTCCATCAATCTTTAAGGATTCTATTACTTGATGCAAAAGTTCATGAGTGATGTGTTGATTGAGCTTTGACGACACCGGCGTATAACTTAAATGCCAAGGCTCAGCAGCGACACCACCAGTGTATGTTTTATAGGGCAGTCCAAATCCGAACGTTTCCGAATGTTCTGTTAACCAGCAAGATAAGTTGTAGCACGGACCGCCTTTTGCGTATTCTTCAGGGACTAGTTCAAAGGTCTTGCCGGAATCCACTACTGCCTGTTTATCCATGACATCTAAATCAGTACCCCAATGATGCCTGCTTGAACCTGGAAGCGCTGACCAGGTTAGAATGGCTTCAAGCTTCTCTTCATCATTAAGCCGATTTGGATCTAAAACTTCTCCGTGCAAAGAGTAGAGCGTTCTTTCACCGCGCCATTTCGCGTTCCAGATAGCTAACTGTCTATCTAAGCTGCGAAATGAGCTAACGACTTGAAGGTCGATACCTTCTGCCAAAGCTGCTTTTTGCATGCGTTCAAAAGCAGAGTTGGTATCATTTTCAAGTCGATGGCCATCACTACGCTTAACTAAGTGATCCTCACTAGCACCGCTGAGTAATGCTGGGCTGATTAACATAAAAGCCGTTTCATGATGTGATAATAAACATCAGATAGTTGCTCAAGATCAGGCATGCGAACACATTCGTTGATTTTGTGGATAGTTGCGTTCACCGGGCCTAGCTCAATCACTTGAGCGCCGGTTGGTGCAATAAATCGCCCGTCAGACGTACCTCCAGCTGTTGATAGTTCAGTTTCTTGAGAAGTGACTTCTTTGATTGCAGCTACGGTTGCTTCTACCAATTCACCTGCGTCAGTCAAAAAAGGTTGGCCGTTGAATGTCCATTTAAGGTCATAATCAAGTTCGTGCTTATCTAGGATGGATGTGACTCGTTGGATTAATTCTTGATCGGTAACTTCGGTTGAAAACCTGAAGTTGAACATAACAGTCATGTCACCTGGAATAACATTTCCGGCGCCAGTTCCTGAATTAATATTGGATATTTGAAAACTGGTTGGCGGGAAAAACGCATTGCCATTATCCCAGTGTGACGCAGCAAGCTCTGATAAAGCTGGTATACCATTATGAACCGGGTTTTTCGCGAGGTGGGGGTAGGCGACATGTCCTTGAATACCTTTTATGACCAAATCCCCAGTCAATGATCCTCGGCGGCCGTTTTTAACAACATCACCTAAGGTTTTAGTACTGGATGGTTCCCCCACAATACACCAATCAATCTTTTCGTTCCTGGCTTCCAAAGTGTCGATGACCTTGGTGGTTCCATTAATGAAAGGCCCTTCTTCGTCACTGGTGATGAGGTAAGCAATAGAACCTTTGTGCCCCGGGAATTCTTGGACGAATCGCTTAGTAGCACTTAGCATCGCGGCTAAACTACCTTTCATATCAGCAGCTCCACGACCATGTAAATATTCGCCTTTTTCTGTGGCTTCGAAAGGCGGCGTATCCCATTTTTCTGTGGGACCGGAAGGCACAACATCTGTGTGTCCGGCAAAGCAGAATACAGGACCTGATTTTCCTTTACGTGCCCACATATTGGTCGTGTCGCTAAAAACCATACGTTCAATATCAAAACCTAAAGGTTCCAAGTACTCTGACATTAACACTTGGCAACCCGCGTCTTCAGGTGTCACTGATTCACGATTAATTAACTGTTTTGTCAGCTCAATGGTCTCATTCATGATTGGAATATCTCGGCATACTGTGCTGGTTTAAAGCCCAAGTAGTATTGTCCATTTGCAATGAGAACAGGGCGTTTTATCATTGCCGGCATTTCAAGCATAAGCTCGATAGCACTTTCTTTTGAGACATTGGCTTTTATGTCGTCACCTAGTTGACGAAAAGTTGTGCCTCTTTTATTCAATAAAAGTTCCCATTCAATATGTTGTTCTGTTTCGATAAGCCACTCTTTGTCTATTCCATCTGCTCTGTAGTCATGAAATAAGTAATCAATGTTGTTTGTTTCTAACCATTTTTTTGCTTTTTTAATGGTGTCGCAGTTTTTAATGCCATAAAGCGTAACGTTGGACATATTCTGTGGATGCTCGCAGTATCTATAGGGTTTAAATCAAAGAAGCTAAATATACAGTGTCATTAAGATGTCTTGAAGGGCTAATACCTGTTGTTTTTGTGGCAGAATGCCTTTTAGCTTTGGACTATTGAGAATAGTCACCGCGAAAAGGTGACTTGAAAGCTTTTGTTTTAACTTAGGAAGATCAAATTCTAATAAAACATCGCCCTGAGAAATTCGCCTTCCTTCTTGAGTTTTTAAACGAAACCCTTCTCCCATGAGCTGCTGTGCTTCGAAGCCAAAATGTATCAGTAACTTAATACCTTGTTTGCTCTTTAAACGGATTTGATGAGATGTTTGAGGGTAAAACTCGACTATGCCATCAAAGGGCGAAAATACCTGATACCCAGCGGGGTCAATGCAAACGCCTTCCCCGAGCAGTCTTTCGGTAAAAACAGCGCATGGAAATTCCTCTAAAGGCTTAATTTTGCCATTCATTGGGCTGAGTAGGGGGATTGCTTTCTTATGATTGGGAATTGACTCATTAGTGACAAGCTTACTGAATAAACCCATGCTTTCTTATAAATCCGAGGTGTATATTGGGGTATTCGCTTTATTGTTACTAAAAGCTTTAGAGGATACAAGTGTTGATAAGAGAGTAGGTGTGTTAGTCGATCGATTAACACACCTATAAAGGGTAAACCTAGGTTAAATTAAAGCGCTTTGCTCTTCTCAGCGATACCTACGTTTAAGATCGCATGGTTTTCGTCATAATTGATAGGCACATCAATAACATGAACACCAGGGGTTGTAATACAGGTTTGCAGTAATTCTTGGAATGATTCCGTACTTTGGAGTCTATGGCCTATTGCGCCATAGGATTCAGCATATTTAACAAAGTCTGGATTGTCATAATCTAGCCCAAAGTTCGGGAATTCCATTGCCGCTTGTTTCCATTTGATCATGCCATAAGCATTGTCATTAAGTATTACGACCACCAAATTTTGTTTTAAACGAACTGCTGTTTCCAGCTCTTGAGAGTTCATCATAAAGCCGCCATCACCACATATTGCGACTACAGGCGCTTCTGGATTTACAATCTTGGCTGCCATAGCAGATGGTAAGCCCGCTCCCATGGTTGCCAAAGCGTTGTCCAATAATACGGTATTAGGCTTTTGAGCTGGGTACTCGCGTGCAAACCAAATCTTGTAAACACCATTATCAAGAGCAATGATACCTTCAGGAGGCATAACTGCCCTTATGTCAGCAACAGCTCTTCTTGGATGAATAGGGAAGCCGCTATCTAACATACCTTCTTCTTTTTCATCTAAGAATGCTTTATGTGCTCTGTGGAAGAAACTAAAATCCCAATGGTTTTGTACATCAATGCTTTCCATGATTTGCCAAATTGCGTTAGCAATATCACCAACAACTTCTAACTGAGGGAAGTAAACAGGATCTACAACTGCCGAGTTGAAGTTGATGTGAATAACTTTAGCACTGTCAGCTGTCATAAAAAACGGTGGTTTTTCAACAACGTCGTGACCAACATTAAGAATAAGATCTGATTCGGCAATAGCCCTGTGAACAAAATCGTTATCCGATAACGCACAGTTACCAATGAAGAGATCTGATGTTTCATCGATAACCCCTTTGCCCATTTGTGTTGTTACAAATGGGATTCCTGTTTTATCAACGAATTGCTGTAGCATTTTACTGGTTAGTTTTCTATTAGCGCCTGCACCAATTAATAAAATTGGAGACTTGGCTCCTTGAATCATATCGACGGCACGTTTAATGGCTTTATGTTCAGCAACCGAACGACGAACTTGGCTGACACTAAAGATAGGCGCATCACTTTGTTCATCAGCAATATCTTCCGGTAATTCCAAATGCACTGCCCCCGGCCTTTCTTCTGTGGCTAATCGGAATGACTCACGCACTTTAGACGGGATAGTATCTCCACTAACAATCTGTGAGGTATACTTAGTCAGTGGCTTCATCATGTCGACGATATCGACAATTTGAAACTGTCCTTGCTTGCTGCTCTTGATTGGTTTTTGGCCAGTAACCATCATCATTGGCATTGCACCCAGTTGGGCATATGCGGCGGCTGTCACGAAGTTAGTCGCACCTGGACCTAACGTTGACATACAAACGCCAACCTTTCCGGTTAATCGACCGTATGTCGATGCCATAAAGCCTGCTGCTTGTTCATGACGGGTCAAAACCAATTTGATGTTCGAATCTCTTAGAGATTCAAGCATATCAAGGTTTTCTTCTCCTGGAATGCCAAATACATATTCGACACCTTCATTCTCTAATGCTTTTACGAATAAATCTGACGCTTTCATAAGTTCCTCGAAGTGGCTCTACTAACTACAGCAGAGTGATTTTAGTTATCGATAGTTACCGGTATAATAATGAACTAATTTCAAAATAATGCCTTTTTTTGTTCCTTGAATTCAAGAAAACAGGCAATCAGGAAGACAAATATTGAACAGAATACTGGATATTTACGCTGGCCCGGCAGCCTACAATCTTATTAAAGAACAAGGGCTAACGCCAGATATTTTCGATTTTATGCTAGGTGCTTCTGGCGGGCCTAAATGGTTTACTTTAGCAGGCTTGGATAAAGTCATTTTTCCTGATTTTTTTAAGGGTAGAAAAAAGCCCTTGAACATTATTGGATCGTCCGCAGGGGCATTTCGCTTTGCTTGTTTTGCCCAAAAAGATCCGCTAGCAGCTATTAATAGACTTGCAGACAGATATTCGAGTACAGCCTATTCTGAAAAACCAGATGCCGCTGAGATCACGCAAAAAGGTATTGCTTTGCTTGATTATGTTTTAAGTGATTATGGCGCTCGTGAAATAATAACCAATGAAGTGATTCATGCGCATTTTGTAGTGGCTAGATGTAAGGGCCTAACCAGGTTCGAGCCAAAGCCTTTGCAATTAGCTGGCTTATTAGGAAGTGCCAGCGCCAATGCATTAAATCGAGGAATGCTTAAACATTTTTATGAACGAACCTTGTTTAGCAGCCCCAAGAGTGATTTGAGCATTCGCGATCCCTATAATTTGCCGACAAAGTCGATTGCTTTGAGTGAAAAAAACCTGTCAAAAGCGCTGATGGCATCAGGATCTATTCCTGTTGTATTAGAGGGTGTGAAAGATATTGAAGGAGCGCCTAAAGGTGTTTATCGAGACGGGGGTATAGTGGATTATCATTTCGATTTAGAATATGGACCTGAATCTGGTTTGGTGCTTTATCCTCACTTCTATTCAAAGGCTATACCTGGTTGGTTCGATAAATCATTGTCTTACAGAAAACCTCAAAAGCAAAGCTTTGATAAAGTAGTTATGGTGGTTCCCTCAGATGAGTTTGTTAGCACGCTACCTTACGCCAAAATTCCGGACAGAAAAGACTTCGAGAAAATGCCAGCCGAACAACGGATCCCATATTGGCATTCCGTTATTAGTCAAAGTGACGCATTAGGAGAAGCATTTCTAGCGTTAGCTGAAGAAAAAGACATCGCACATCACATTAAACCTATTGGCTTTTGTGCATAAAGTTTGAGCAAACGATAGCGTTCACCGTTATTTTGTGACAAAAGTGCTTGCAGATGACATAAGCCGTCGTTATTATACGCGCCGCTTCTGAGGACTAACTCAAAAGCAACCAACCAGGTATACAACCGTAGCTCAGCTGGTTAGAGCACCACCTTGACATGGTGGGGGTCGGTGGTTCGAGTCCACTCGGTTGTACCAATTTTTTGAAAATTATTCATCTTCATAAACTCTTTTTTAGCCGACTACTTTGGCATTAATTAATTGCCATTCAGGAATCGACAAATTTTGGTGTAACATACTCTTCCTCCCTGTATTAAGCATTGTCTTATATCTGTCGCGTAAGTCATTTCTAAAACCGCTGTAAAATGTCTACTGGTAACATAATTTGGTATGGCAGTTTTCCTTCTCCCAATGATTCAAATTTTAAATACACTGTTACTAGATGTACTTCCACTAAGAAACCTCACTAAGCTTAACTCTGCGTGAATCGGAGGCTGACCAAGTTTTAACATTATCGCAGGTATAAAGATCATGTTTGCTTGCCGATTCTATGGCTCTTTTAGCGATAAACTCATCTGTTAGGCGAGCATCTGAGTCTTGTATGTAGCTCAAAACTCCGTATGCGTATTTTCGGCCTGAACCTATACAGTATGTATGACATGAGACCGGCGAAACTTTAAGAGCTCTAGTCTCTTTGTCTGTCCTAATTTGCGTGACGTCGCCATTATGCTTATTAAAGGCTAACATGGTTGTATCGATAAAAAGTTCGGGTTTTTCTGACATCGTGTTTGAGCTGAAGAGTTTCGCCATTTCTTCAAAGTTGCACATGCTTCCAGCGAACAAATAGACGTTATTCTCATCTTCAGCATATTTCCTAAAGTCATCGTCTAAAACAATACCGTTTTCAGTAATTCTGGAATCTATGGCAATAGCTTTGCCTACTTTAACTATGGTTGTCATGAATTTATCTCCACTCAGTAGAGGCTACCTTTAAAAGCAAGTTTATTCTCAGTAACCTTTCGTTGAGTTAAATGGGATCTGTTGATCTTTGTAAGATAAGACACTTGTTAGAGTATTTTTGTTTCCAAAATAATAGAGGTTGGTATTTTTATTCTATTATATTCATTTGCTGTTCAGTTTTATATTGTTTGCATATGAAGTTATCTTCCTGGGGAAAAGCCGCACGCCTTGAAGAGTTTTTGCCAGAAAGCGATATGTTGTTGCATCGCTGCTTTGTATTGTTCTTCGTTTGCATTATCTAGAACCCAATTGCTAAATTGTTTATCAATGACGCCTGACTGCATAAGATCTGTAACAATAGGGTTAATTTCGTACAAGTAGTTGTTCAGCGTGCCGGTTATTGGTTGGATTTCCTGAACAAAAAATAGCTCGAATACGTTACGTAAATACTGGGCTTTTATATTAATTTTTTTGTCTTGAGTACAGGTGTCTGTATTGACGTTGTGATTCAACCAGTTGGTCAGTAAATTTAAGTTTTCGGCAACATATTGTTGGGTTCGCCAAATAGCAGCAGGTAGCTTGTCATCACCTAAGTTTTTTAAATGACTTTCCAAGTTGTTTAGCGATTGGTTTTCTTTATGTTGAAAGTACCTGCTTTGCAGTGATTTCACGTATTTCAAGCTAGATATGGTGTCAGTTATTCCATCATTTTTGCCATCAATTAAACCTACATTTTGTTGAAATGCTTGGCGTGTAGTATCGCTAGTTTGAATAAAATACGCCCATTGGTTATCCCAGTTATCTGTTTTTCTTTTTAAAATATCGTTAACGACTGCCTTAGTAGTTTTATCCAATGGTTGTTTGGCACAATAAGTGAGTTGTTGATGAAAACGCACTTCCCATATAAAACGTGTTGAGGGGAGCTGTGTTTTAC
>CAZVDU010000105.1:0-2958 GCA_964625615.1 uncultured Pseudoalteromonadaceae bacterium
TGCTTACCAAGCGCTAAAGTCAGCATTAAGAAAGCGGTTAACTGGGTTGTGAAAGCTTTCGTAGAAGCAACCCCAATTTCAGCACCTGCTTTTGTCATAAAGGCGAGGTCAGATTCACGTACCAAAGATGAGCCTGGTACGTTACAAATAGTCAGACTCGACATGTAACCTGATTCTTTTGCTAATCGCAGAGCAGCTAGCGTATCGGCTGTTTCACCCGATTGAGAGATAGTGACGAGCAAGCTATTGTCTTGCACGTAGGACTTTCGGTATCTGAATTCAGACGCAATTTCGACATTACAAGACACATTAGCGTATTGCTCCAACCAATAGCGTGCTGTCATCCCAGCATGGTAGCTGGTGCCACAAGCGATAATTTGTACGTGTTTGACCTTAGACAAAATATCTTCAGCGCCTTCACCGAAGATGCCTTCAGCAATACCTGAATCTGTAAGGCGACCTTGCAAGGCATTACGCACTACCGTTGGTTGCTCGTGAATTTCTTTGAGCATGTAGTGTCGATAACCCCCTTTATCACCAGCATCATGCTCAACATTCGATTCGATGATTTCACGTTCTACGGGAGCACCTGATTGGTCAAATACTTTAACCGTGCGGCGAGTAATTTCAGCTACATCACCTTCTTCTAAAAAGATGAAGCGACGAGTAACCGGTAACAGCGCCATTTGGTCTGATGCAATGAAGTTTTCTCCAAGCCCTAAACCAATCACAAGAGGACTGCCAGACCGAGCAACAATAACGCGAGACGGATCTTCTTTATCCATAATCACTGTGCCGTAGGCCCCATGAAACTGTTCGACAGAAGCCTGTACGGCTGCTAGCAAATCAACACCTTCGAGTAATTGCTGGTGGACTTTATGGGCGATAGTTTCTGTATCAGTATCAGATTCAAATACATAGCCGCTGTCAGTCAGTTCAGAACGCAGTGTTTGATAGTTTTCGATAATACCATTGTGAACAACAGAGATTCGGTCGGAAGAAAAATGAGGATGAGCGTTAGCTTCTGTAACGCCACCATGTGTTGCCCAACGTGTATGGGCAATACCTGTAGAACCTTTAACAGGGTTAGCATTTACTGCGTCAGATAATTCTTTCACCTTACCAATACGGCGAACTCGATTTAAGTCACCTTCTGGCGTGAGCAGGGCTACACCAGCAGAATCGTAACCTCGGTACTCGAGCCTTTTAAGACCTTCCAAAAGGATTTCAACGACGTTTCTTTCCGCTACAGCACCAACAATGCCACACATATTTTTCTCCTGAAGTTAAATCAGCGTTTATTTATTCAAACCTTGGCGCAGATTACCTCTACACCTTGCTTTTCTATTCGTACTTTTATTGGGTCATGGATGTGATTGTCGGTTACTAAAACATCAATCGACGACCAAGGCAATTCTATATTTGGTATCTTTCGTTCAAGCTTTTCTGACTCTGCCATCACAATGACACGTTGAGACACTTCAGCCATAACGCGGCTCAAGTGCGTTAACTCATTAAATGTTGTTGTACCTAATTCAGGATTAAGGCCTGATGCACCTAAAAAAGCCTGATCAAAATTGTAAGCTTTGAGGGTTTTTTCTGCCATTTGCCCTTGAAATGAGTGGGATTGCGCATCCCAAGTACCACCGGTCATTAAAACGGTGGGCTCATTCTCTTGTTCCAACAGGTCGTTAGCGACATGCAACGCATTGGTCATCACGACCAACCCTCTTTTTTCTTTGAGGTAAGGTAGCAACGCGGCCGTTGTGCTGCCACTATCAATAATAATGCGATTATGATCAAGAATAAGGTGTGACGCAGCTTCAGCAATCGCTATCTTGCTTTTTGAAATCTTCTCATCTGAAAGCTCTGAGGCATCATGCGGTAGTACAACAGCACCACCAAAACGCCGCAAAAGAAGGCCATTGCTCTCTAGCTCAGACAAATCTTTACGTATAGTTACAGCAGAGGTTTTAAAGCTTTCCGACAATTCATCAACAGATACTTCACCTTGTTGAGTAAGCTTTTCGAGAATGAATCTGCGCCTTTGTTGTGTATTACGTTTCTGCATAATGTTGGTATGTATAGCAAATAATGCTTATGGCAACGATTAAGTTTCAAAGTGAAACTTAATAATACCCAACTCGTAAGTTAACGCAAGCTATTTAAATGAGGAACTATGTAATGTAGACCTAACATGCGTTTTTAACCTGCTAGGTCTATTTTATCCCAAATAGGAGTTATTTCATCTTAGTCGGGCGTTCCCATCCAGACACCACTTTCTGTTTTCCACGAGCGATAGCTAATTCGTCATCTTTAACAGGTTTTGTAATCACTGAACCTGCACCTACTGTCGCGTTCTCGCCAATATTAGCTGGCGCCACCAGCGAGCTGTTTGAGCCGATAAAAGCACCGTTGCCGATGATAGTTTTAAATTTGTTTACACCGTCGTAGTTGCAGGTAATTGTCCCTGCACCTATGTTCGCATTTTCGCCAACTTCAGTATCACCTAAGTAGGTTAGGTGGCTTGCTTTAGAACCTTTACCTAAAACGGATTTTTTCATTTCTACAAAATTGCCGACTTTAGCACCATCTTGCAATACTGCTCCTGGACGCAGCCTTGCGTAAGGGCCGACTGTACATCCTTCATCGACTTCAGCTTGTTCTAATATCGAAAAAGCTTCAATTCTTGAGCCGTTTCCAATTGAGCAATCTTTTAAAACACAATTCGGCCCTATAACGACATTATCACCGATAGATACTTTACCTTCGATAACAACGTTAACGTCAATCACCACATCTTTACCCACATGTAGGTCACCACGTAAATCGAATCTAGTAGGATCCAACAAGCTTACACCGTCCATTAACATGTCATTGGCTTGCTCTAACTGAAATGCTCGTTCAAGTTTTGCTAATTGGGCTCGATTGTTAATACCTTCAACTTCTATCGCTTTT
>CAZVDU010000105.1:3058-14377 GCA_964625615.1 uncultured Pseudoalteromonadaceae bacterium
AACGCTAAATCACAGTCAGCTTTAACCGCAATCAATGAGGATAATGTCTCTTCTTTAATCAATGGCGCATCGCCCACTAAGATAAGAATATCTTCGTCATCTTGAATGCTATCTGCTGCTTGCTGCACTGCATGGCCTGTACCAAGCTGTTCTTTCTGTAGACACCAATTTAATTCATTGTGTCCCAAGGTCTCTTTAAGCTGATCAGCACCATGTCCGTAGATAAGATGAATGTTGTCAGCACCAACCGACGCCACGGTACTAATAATATGCTGAACCATCGGTTTATTAGCAATAGGGTGCAAAACTTTGGGTAGGGTGGACTTCATCCTTGTGCCTTTACCGGCAGCCAAAATAACAGCAGAAAACGACATATAAGGTTCCTAAATATAAAAATCTGGAGCCATTTTAATCAAGACTCAAATTTGTTCCAGAAGTAATTAACCCATGTTTAACGGAATTAGAGGATATAGCCTTAGTTTAAGATTCTGGTACTTCTTTGATTGCTCGTCGTCGTTTTATAACGCCTGTCGTTAAACCGACCCCTAGCAATACCAAGCCACCACCAATAAATAGGTTAAAACTCAGTTGCTCACCAAGAAGCAGCGCACCCCAGAAAATACCGAAAACGGGGATCATATAGGTAACGGATAATGTCTTTGTCATACCTACTTCATCGAGCAAGTTAAAGAAAAGTAAGTATGCAACACCTGTGCAGATAACACCCAACGTGACCACACTAAGCCACGCGTTTGTACTCGGCATTTGTGCTGGTAGACTCACTAGTGCGAAAGGTATTAACGCTAGTGCAGCAAAGAACAGACTACCTGCCGCAACTGCGAGAACATCGACACCGCTTAAAAAACGCTTGTTAGCGCTGGCTGCAACGCCATATAAAAATGTCGCTAAAAGCGCGGCTAAAGAAGCGATCAAAGGCGTGCTGTGTTCAGCTGACATTTTGTCTATCATCAGAAAAAATACACCAGCAAAGCCAATAACCAACCCAAAACCTGCCAACTTATTTAAACGCTCAGATAACCAAAGATAAGCAATAATGGCCGTAAACATTGGCGCTGTTGCGTTTAAAATCGACGCATAACCAGCTTCCGCATACAATGTTGTGTAGCCAAACAATGAGAATGGAATCGCACTATTGGTCAACCCTACCAGCAAAATAGGTTGCCAGTTTGACCAAACAATATGTAACCGCTTTTTCCAGATTAAGAATGGCATTAATACTAAAGCGCCAATACCAATGCGCAAAGCCATCAACAGCACTGGCCCAAACTCTTGCACACTGACTCGCATAAAAAGGAAGGATGCACCCCAAATTGCAGCAAGCAATATGAGCTGCAGTGAATGTTTTAGTGACACGAATTAACGCCTAATTCAGCAAAGCCTCGGAAGCTTTATGATTAATAAATAAGAATGTGCTTTATTTCATACTCTTATTAAGAAAGAAAGCAAGAGAGCTTTAATCTTAATCGTAAAAGTGCATATTACAGATCTGCACGTTCTAGATTGAGCAAAAACGTCTTACGGGGTAAGCCACTAGCATACCCTACTAGCTTGCCACTACTCCCTATTATACGGTGACAAGGCACAACAATAGCAAGTGGGTTTCGACCATTTGCTGCGCCCACTGCACGCACTGCTTTTGGTTTATCAATCTGGCGTGCGATTTCACCATAACTAGTCGTTTTCCCATAAGGTACTGTCAATAAAGCCTGCCAAACACACTTTTGGAAGTCTGTCCCTTCAGCTGCCAACGCTAATGAGAATTGGCTTCTTTTCCCCTCAAAGTACTCAGTCAATTGTTGAACAGCATCCAATGTGTGCTTGTTAGCCTGAAAGCCTTGCTCTCCCGCGTCGACAAAAGCTACCTTGGTTAACCCGTTATCATTTGCCGTAACTTCTAACAAGCCTATAGGTGTATCTAGTGTTTGTTTGAATTCATTACTCATCATTTTTGTACCAGAGTTGGAATGTTAAATAACTGCCCCACGGTGAGGCAAGTTCAGGATTAACATGATGTTTACTAACGCGTTTCTTGATAACGAGATCGGTTCCAAGCCATATATCGGGATTAGATAAGCCGCGCATTTTGGCATAATTCACCGTCCAAGGACCGACCCCTTTGATAGCTAACCATTGATCAAGATCATCATTGTCAGCATTGGCTTCGCAATATTGCGCAAACGCTCTTAACGTCTCTTTGCGCTTTTGTGGCATCCCAAGGAAATCTAGTGTCGATTGAGCAACAGCACTGGGTTTTGGAAAGTAAATAGACGCTTTATCGTCTTGTGATTTATGTATGTTTCGTTCACCCAACACATCGACTAATCGAGACAAAAGCTTAATCGCAGCAACAACCGATATTTGCTGACCTAAAATAGCTCGACAGCCAGCTTCGAAAGGACTCCATACACCCGGTAGCCGAATACCGGTTGTTTTCTCGTCAACTGTTAGTCCTGCGAGTTTGAGCTTATCTTCAATAACATGCGTATCTGCATTAACATCAAGTACGCGACGAATATGGTATAAAACGGCTCTTAGATCGGCTTGCTGATTAAGGCGTAAGGTGACTTTGAACGCATGTTTATCCTGTTGATACTCGGCAATGAAGTCACCTGATGTTTCACCCAGCGTTATTGTCCGTTTATAAAAGCTCTCGCCTACCTCTTCCATACCATCAACAGCCCTGAGTTTTAAAAAATCTCGCAAATGCGCCCAGTGATAAGGTGGCCTGAAGGGCAGGGTGACCACTAAATTCGGTTGTTCAGGTGTTCTTTTAGAACGTATTTCCCTAGGTGTTAAACGCATTTGCTTTTGCATCGTATCTTGCAGACGCCTGGACGATTGAAAGCCGCTGGCTAGCGCCACTTGCTCTATCGGTAAGTGACTTTCATGTAACAGATATTTAGCAAAAAGCATCTGTTCATATAGCTGAAACTGCTTTGGCGATATCCCAACTTTTTGTTTGAACAATTCTCGCAAATACCTATCACTTATCCCGAGCTTGTCGCATATTTGATTAACAGGCAGAAAAGATGACTCACTCAGCAGTCGCATAGCACGTTCAACCGTGGTATCGACGCCTTTCCAAGCATAAGATGACGGCGCACTGTCTGGACGGCAACGTAAACAAGGCCTGTAACCTTCATCAAGTGCTTGTGGTGCTGTTTGATAATAGACAACATTCGCTTCTTTGGGCGAGGGTGCTGGACAAATAGGCCGGCAGAATATTTTTGTCGTTTTAACCGCCACGAAAAACTGCCCATCGAAACGCGCATCCCTAGAAAGCCTTGCTTGTCGATAATCAGATTCGGTGTTCATGGTCACACGCCTTTGATGGCCTTAATCAGCGGCAAATCATAGCGCTTTTTGGCAACAAAACACGACAAAAACGGAACTCATTAGCTGTGTCATTTGCTTTTAACATTATTAATCGGAGATAATCCGGCGCGAATTGCGTTTAAAAGATAAAAAGACCCACGAAATTAATGTACTTTCGAATTTTCTATTTGCTCATACTGCTGCCGTTTATGTCCCTTGCGAGCGACGACAATTGGCTTATCCAGTACGAAAAATCTATTGAGCAACAAGCTAAAAAACACAAACTACCAGGTGTAGCCTTTGTTTATGTTGAAAAAGGCAAGCCCGCGCAGTTCTTTACGTTAGGTAAAACAGAAAACAAAGGCGAGCAAGTCACAACAGACACCATTTTCCGCCTAGCCTCGGTGTCAAAAACCTTCACGTCTGCCTTGATGAGCAAACTGGTTAGCAAAAACGAGCTTGAATGGGAGACACCAATCCCAAGGCTAGCACCTGAATTTGGTTTTGAAACATCGGGGAATAGCGGTTTAACGCTTAAGCATCTGCTAAGTCAATCGAGTGGTTACACACCTAATGCTTTTGATAACTTGATTGAGGCGAACTATTCGCGCCGAAGGATATTGAATCAGTTAGCTGACTTAAAACCTCTATGCAGCCCAGGAAAGTGCTATACCTATCAGAATGCTTTATTTGGTGTCTTGGAACACTATTTTGAGTCTCAGAACTCTTCATTTAAACAGCGATTACAGCAAGAAATTCTACAACCGCTAAAAATGAACCAAACGAGCGTTGGACAAGCCCCATTGCAATCATCAGCTCATTGGGCAAAACCTCATGTTGCCCTTAAAAAGGGTACTTGGAAAAAAACGAGAGTACGCAGCAACTACTACAAAGTGTCTCCAGCAGCAGGCGTTAACAGTAGCATTAGAGACATTAGTACTTGGCTACGTGCCATGATGGGTGAATATCCGCAGGTATTAACAAAACACGACATTAGCGACCTGACTTATCCAACGACTAAAACAAAAAGAGAGTTACGTAAACGCGCGTGGCGCACACATTTAGACGATGCGCATTATGGGCTTGGCTGGCGTGTATACAAGTTTGATGGCCATGATTTGAACTACCATGGCGGTTGGGTGAGTGGCTATCGCGCACAGGTATCTTTCTCCCCCGAATATGACGCTGGTTTCGCGATGTTGATCAACGCTGAGACTAACGAGATAGGGCACTTCACAACCTTGTTTTGGTCAGAATTCTTTAAGCAAGCTGATCAAAAAAGTATTGCACGAACTAACGTAGCATCAGACTAGAGACTAAAGTTGCATAGTGAAGTGATTGAAATTTAATCGATTTATCGCTATATTTCACACTAGATTCTCTACAACACTGTACAACTTAGTACCTTATTTGAGTGGTAAAGGTTTATGAAGTATATAGTTCGCAGTTTATTTTTAATAACGATTTTAGCCTCTAATGCACAAGCAAGCCTGATTCAAAATAGTGGCTTTGATGATTGTGCTGATCCTCTAGCTAGTTTCTGTTTAGATCAATACGAAGTATTCGCAACTGAATCTAATTCAAGCGGCGATGAAAGTTTTGTGGTTATCGATTCTCCTGCAAACCCTGGTGTATTTTTTAATGCGGGTAGGCTAACGCCACCCAATATATTCACGGACACAACACCTCAAGGTGGTGGTATTCGCCAATCATTTAATTTTAGCGGCGGCGACTTAAATATCGATGTTTTCTACAACACGCTGTTTAACAGTGGAGGAACATCGACTCGAGGCTCTATTCAAGCAACGCTTTTTGGTCCTGGCAGCGCAACAGCATTGTTATCAGATGTATTTGATTTCTTTTTAACAGACCTTAGTGATACAGGTGCGCAAGGTAGTCTCAACCTCAGCTCCACCAGCGATTTGCTTGCCGGATTGTATACGTTGCAAGTATCTTTTACCCGAGGCTTTCAAATAGGGCAGGATGTGTCTTTCGGCTTAACCGGTGTTAGTGCTACATCGCAAACTGGCGGGTTAGCGGGCGCTCCAAGTGACATTCCTGAACCTGCTACTTTAGCCATGTTGTTTATCGCATTAATTGGGCTTGTAGTGATGCGCAAACACTCAGCAAAAAAACAAACAGTTAGCTAATTGCCTTTCTAAAGCACTATCTAATAGACAGCCAGCAAATTGCTGGCTTTTTTATAGCTATATCCCTTGGTTTAGTCATTATCACGCTTTAAATAGGTATAACCTTGCAGGCAGTCTTCATAAAAATCTGTTAGCTTGACGCCGTCTCGTGGCTTTATCTCTCCAGCAGCAATATGTTTATCAATTATTTTCTTTACACTCTGAGCCATTAAGTCAGGGTTATATTGCATGATAGACAACACGTTATTAACCGAAGAACCCTTAACGATTTCTTCGATATAAAAGTCATCTGGATCGTCGTCATAACTGAAGATATGTACTTCGTTTAAACGCCCAAAGAGATTATGCATATCACCCATCACATCTTGGTAAGCGCCTGTTAGAAACAACCCTAAGTAATACCTTTCGTCTTCTTTTAGTTCATGCAATGGAATGACATCTGACATGCCCGATTCACCAATGAATTGATCAATTTTACCGTCGCTATCACAAGTAATGTCAACCAATGAGCAATTCACTGTCGGCTTTTCGTTCATACGAGATATAGGTACTACAGGCAATACTTGCTCAATCGCCCAGGTATCAGCAGCTGATTGAAAGACAGAGAAATTACACAAATACTGAGACGATAGTTGATATTCCAACTCTTGCATTTCTTCTGGGATAAAATCAGTGTTGACCAGACGCTTTTGCAATGACTTCATCACTTGCCAGTACATGGTTTCAATCTTGGCCAACTCCTCTAATGACACCACGCGCAGTTTAAACGCCGCTAATGCTTGTTCTTTCCAGTCAACAGCGTCATTAAATATCTCTTGAAGGTTATCTTGTGATTCAATGGATTCAGTTAGATCGCGCATGTTGGTCACTAACACATGCTCACCTTCAGATGGACTTGTCTCGAAAGTCGATGCGCTAGCACTAATTTCTCCCACGATCTCTGTCACGACACAACTATGATGTGCCGTAAGTGCACGGCCACTTTCTGTCACCAAGGTAGGATGAGGAACTTGCTCCAAATCGCATACTTCTTTCATACCGAAGACGACATCTGACACGTATTCACTCATGGTATAGTTGCGCGATGAATCACTGGTTGATTTGCTACCATCGTAATCAATACCCAATCCGCCACCAACATCAACGTATTCGAGTGCAAATCCCATATGATGCAAATCTGCATAGATACGAGCACCCTCAGTAACAGCGTCTTTCACAGCACGAATATCTGTAAGCTGGCTACCAATATGAAAATGGAGCAGTTTCAGGCTATCACTCATACCCTCCTGAGAAAGATAGCGGCTTGCTCTAATAATTTCAGCTGTTGTTAAACCAAACTTAGCACGATCGCCACCTGATCCCTCCCACTTACCTCGGCCTTTGACATTCATCTTTGCTCGCAACCCAACAAGAGGTACTACCCCCATCGATTTAGCAACACGCACAAGAGAGAGTAATTCTGAATATTTCTCAACAACGACGATAATTTTGCGACCTAACTTACGACCTAGCATGGCGAGCTTCATAAACTCATCATCTTTGTAGCCATTTAATACAGTCAACGAATCTTCATTTGTGTTGTAGGCCAAGACGGTTAGTAACTCAGCTTTAGAACCTGCTTCGAGGCCGAAATTAAAAGGTGCACCAGCATCAACAACCTCTTCAACAACTTCTCGCATCTGATTCACTTTAACAGGATAGACACCCATATAAGTTGCTTGATATTCAGCTTCTTTCATGACTTGTAGGAAGGTTTCATTTAAGCTGCGTACTTGCGAGCGCAAAATGTCGTGAAAGCGCACAACAACAGGGAATTGAATACCTATTTCATTGATTTCATCAATCACCGACTTGAAATCAATGCGCATATCGGTATTTTCGTGATCTGGCGTTATATGTAAATTACCATTTTCACCAATTTCAAAATAGCCAGCCCCCCAACGTTTAACGCGATATAACTGTTCAGCATCTTCTACCGTCCAATTTAAATCTGATTTTGCCACTCACATAGGCCTTTTAAAAACAAACACATAATATCGATATTATAGAGGCTTACGTCGATGCAAAAAATAAAAAATTCATGTACTAAGGTCTGTTGATTCAACCATGGGTTAATGGGATGATTGAGCGCATTATTATTTGCCTATTTTCGGTTAGCGCTTTATGACACCAAAATTCAAACGATTAGCCTTTTTGGCTGTGCTGATCTTGAGTGGTTGTGGGCAAAAAGGTCCACTTTTCATTCCAGAACCAGCACCTACTAATCAGGAAAAGCTGGATCCTAAAGACAGCAAAGACGCCGAAAAAGAAACCGCAAAAAAGGACGGTTAATGGATTTTTTTAACTACAAAGAGCAGCAACTTTGTGCTGAAGACGTCAATCTATCTGATATTGCCGCCGAACACGGTACACCTTGCTATGTCTACTCGCGAGCTACAATAGAAAGGCATTGGCATGCCTTTGATAATGCGGCTGGCGATCAACCACACCTTATTTGCTATGCCGTTAAAGCAAATTCGAATATTGGTGTGCTTAGCGTATTGGCAAAACTAGGTTCAGGCTTTGACATTGTGTCAGCAGGTGAGTTAGCACGCGTCCTCAAAGCTGGTGGTGATCCTCAAAAAGTTGTTTTCTCGGGTGTTGGTAAGAAAGAAGAAGAAATCGCCTATGCACTTGGACACCAGATAAAGTGTTTTAATGTTGAATCTGAAGCAGAATTAGAGCGAATCAACGAGGTCGCTAGGGGACTAGGTAAAACAGCGCCTATTTCATTACGTGTAAACCCCGACGTTGATGCTAAAACACATCCTTATATATCAACGGGCTTAAAAGCTAATAAGTTTGGTATTGAACGAGAGCGAGCTATCGACGTCTATTTGAAAGCGGCGCAGTTACCTCATCTCAACATTGTTGGTATGGATTGTCATATTGGTTCTCAATTGACGGAGCTTGAACCCTTTGTTGATGCGCTAGATAGACTACTTGTGCTCATTGATGAACTCGCTGAACATGATATCAATATAGAACACTTAGATGTAGGCGGCGGCTTAGGGGTAACTTACGATAAAGAGACGCCTCCTCACCCCGATCAATATGCTGCAGCGTTAGCAAAACGCTTTACTGATAGAAAGCACTTAACGCTTATCTTCGAACCGGGCAGGGCCATTATGGCTAATGCCGGCGTTCTTATAACGAAAGTTGAGTTTTTAAAACGTGGTGAGGAAAAGAACTTTGCTATTGTTGATGCGGCAATGAATGATTTATTGCGCCCATCACTGTACAGTGCTTGGCAGAACATTATTCCCTGTGACTTATCTTTAGAACGAGAGAGTGCCACTTACGATGTTGTTGGACCTATTTGTGAGACTGGCGATTTCTTAGGTAAAGAACGAAAGTTATCCATTGCTGCAAACGATTTATTGGCTGTAAGAAGTGCTGGTGCATATGGTTTCGTTATGTCATCGAATTACAATAGCCGGTGCAGACCCCCAGAGATACTCGTTGATGGTGATCAAGTTCATGTTGTTAGGACACGAGAGACATTAGACGATATTTGGAAAGGTGAGAGTACTCTGTAATTTTAATAGGCAGACAGAGCAACACCAACTAATAAAATTAAAAGGCTTAATAACAGTAGTATGCAAGTAAATTTCTCAAAAATGCATGGCTTAGGTAACGATTTCATGGTGATCGATAATGTCACCCAAAATTTGTATTTTTCTGAGGAAAAGATAAAGAAACTCGCTGATCGTAACTTCGGCATTGGGTTCGATCAGATGCTTGTTGTCGAGCCGCCTTACGATCCTGAACAAGACTTTCATTACCGTATTTTTAACGCTGACGGTAGTGAAGTTTCACAATGCGGTAATGGTGCTCGATGCTTTGCACGTTTTGTGCGCATGAAAGGCCTTATTAACAAAAACAAAGTCGTTGTTAGCACCAAAGCTGGAAAAATGATCCTTTATTTAGAAAGGGATGGGCAAGTTACCGTCAATATGGGTGCCCCGATATTAGATCCAGCCAAAATCCCACTTAAGGCAAATAAAAAAGAGTCGACCTATATCATCCGAGCAGGAGAACACACGGCATTTTGTGGTGCGGCGTCTATGGGTAATCCACATTGTGTGATAGAAGTCGATGATATAGAACAAGCTCCTGTGGAGACACTCGGCCCCTTACTAGAAAGACACGAACGCTTCCCAGAAGGCGCCAACGTTGGCTTTATGCAGGTTATCAATAATCAGCATATAAAACTACGAGTGTTCGAACGTGGTGCTGGAGAAACATTAGCATGCGGGAGTGGTGCATGCGCAGCAGTAGTGATTGGTCACTTACAACAAAAGCTAGGCAGGGAGGTTAACGTTGATTTACCAGGCGGAAGTTTGAAAATTCGCTGGCAAAATAAAGAAAATGTGGTAAAAATGACTGGGCCAGCAGAGCATGTTTTCGACGGAATAATAAATATATGAGTGAGTCTTCGCGACACTCGACAATGGTTGCCTCAGTTGCTGAACAAGAAGATACCGACTACGCTAACGCGCTAGCCGTTAGGGATTATTTGCTAGAAAATCCCCAATTCTTCTTGGATTTCCCTGATGTAATAGAAAAACTTCAAATACCACACAACATCCGCGGTGGTGTATCTCTTGTCGAACTACAAGCTGAGAAGTTGCGAGTTACTGTAAGTTCACTCAAGCGCAAACTCATCAATCTAATGAGTATTGCAAAAGAAAATGAAAGCCTTTATAAACTTTTTGCCGAACTCAATCTACGCCTTATACAATGTAAAGACCTGACTGATATTCAATATGCCTTGGAAGATGTCATTCAAGATCAAATGGCTTTACCTTCCGTCGTTCTAAAACCTTATTTTGGTGCTAATGCACTCCCTGAAATTCAACAGACTTATTTCAGAGAGAAACGTTTTAAAAACGATGATTTCTTTTTCGGCCGCTTGTCAAAGCACGAAAGCCAACTGCTTTTTACAGAACAATCTGCAAAGTCCGTTGCCATGATACTGCTTAAAAATGAGAACGAATTAGGTATTTTGGCTATTGGTAGCCTTGATGAAAACCACTTCAATCCAGATATGGACACTCTCTTTATCGAGCAGTTACAGAATTTTTTAAATATCCTGTTACCTAGCATGCTTGAAAATTGATCGTTATGAGCGGTTACATCATATGATCTTATATTCCTTTATTTTACGCTAAGCCAAAAACATGATTTTTAGCCGCCATTGGCAACCTGTCAAAGCGATCAGCTTTGATCTCGACGACACTTTGTATGACAACCATCCTTTTATCATTAGCGCTGAAAAAGCCATGTATCAACATATGGTAGATCACCATCCAATAGCTGCGCATACAGATAGGGGTTTTTGGCGGCAATTCAGAAGTGCCTTGATAAAATCTGAGCCTGCACTTAAAAGTGACATGATTTTACTACGACAAAGAACACTCACGGCCGGATTTAGCGCATTAGGTTTAACAGGCATTGCACTGAAAGAAGCCGTTGATGATGTTTATGAATGTTTTTACTTTGAGCGTAGTAACTTCAAGATAGATACTCATGTTGCCAATACGTTAGAACAATTAGCTAATAGAGTGCCATTGGTAGCAATTACCAACGGCAATGTCGATCTCGGTAGAGTAGGGATTCAGCCGTTCTTCAGCCAGTGCTTTCACGCAAGCATTCAACAACCTATGAAGCCCCATAGAGCTATGTTCGACAAAGCAAAAGACTATCTTGGCTTAGCCGGCAAAGATATCCTGCATGTAGGCGATAACTTAGAAAAAGACATTATGGGTGGCCGACAAGCTGGTTTTAAAAC
>CAZVDU010000106.1:0-4780 GCA_964625615.1 uncultured Pseudoalteromonadaceae bacterium
GGGCGTATTATCAGCTTTTGTTCTGGGGTTTTTCTGCTTGCAAGGCTTGGTATTATCGATAACCGTGCTGCTACAACCCATTGGCAGTATGCTGACGAGTTTAAACAACAATTTCCGCATATTACCTATAAGGATGATGTGCTATACCACTACGATGGCGTTATTGGTTGTTCGGCAGGGAGTGCTGCCGCTATCGATCTAGGCATTGAAGTTATACGTCAAGATTACGGGTATGAGTCTGCAAATGCTGTTGCACGACGGTTGGTTTTGCCTGCACATAGGAACGGCGGGCAGTCGCAGTTTGTAGAAAAGCCTATTGCTAAAACAAAAAGTGGTATCTCAGATGTTCTAGAGTGGGCAGTAAAGAATCTATCTCCTGATCTCACCATTGATCAGCTGGCTGATAAAGCCAATATGACACGTCGTACTTTTGATCGGCGATTCCGTAAAACACACAATATGTCGCCACTTGAGTGGCTGATAGAACGCAAGTTAGAGATCGTGAAGATGTTGCTCGAAACAACACAACTTTCGGTAGAAGCAATCGCGCCTAAAGCAGGGTTCGATAATCCGATTACACTGCGCCACCACTTCAAAAAATCACTGTCTATCACGCCAACACGTTATCGAGAAATTTTTGTTAGAGCGGATACTTAAATGATGTGGCATCAGGGTATGCTGCTCACGGACTAATCCTGAAACGCGCTTTAACCTTTGGTGTATACTTCTTATAAACTAGGTTCAATAACCTTCACTGTATTGCCATGTTTCGATGACAGCATCATTGGTTAAAGTAATAAGTTGTCCGTCATTGTTGATTGCCATAGCCATGACTTGTGAGGCTAATGAATAAACCTTGGCGTCCCAAAACGCGACCTGCTTTCCTTTATTTGCATCCCACATAAAGACACCTGTTTTAGGAGATGATGTGATCAGAAATTGTCCATTCTTGACAAACAATGCATCCTTAAACCATCGCCAACGTTTGCTATAACTCAATGAGCTTAGCTCGTTGAAAGTATAAATGTCGATTACTACCTGGCTATCTAAAGTGTCGGAGATAAAGGCTTTATTGGTTCTTTCATCAACCACTAGTGACGATATTCTATGATCGAATTCCTGTGTGTTTATAACTGAGAGGTCATCTCTGAGAAGCTTAGCGACAAGGCCGTCATGCCCACCTGATAGCAAGTATTGTTCAGATTCATCAAGGGTTAAATGGGTAACAGTACTTGCATGGATAGCCGCTTTTTTAAAAACTCCGGCGTTTAAATCAGCGATGACAACAGCACCGTCGTTCATACCTAAGGCAAACATGCCTATCTCTTGAAAATAACGAGCCGCTGTTATTTTATAGTCGCTGACGACGCCTCGTATTGGCCAGCGCCCTATCTCACTTTTTTGTTTGATATCCAGTAGTACGACTTGGTTTTCACCTGACACCAATAACTGTTTCTTATCTGCTGATATATCAACAAAGAGCGGGGCTACATCAAGCAGGCTAGCATCCCAGGTGGCGATCGACTCTAGTGTATTATTATCCCATACGTGAATAGACAGTGAATCAGTAACGATGACACTTAATGCGCCATCATGGGATAAATCTGCGGCGATAACGAACTCTTCTATAAGGCGGTGTTGCTTAATGGCTGTCAACTCTGACTCTGGTGAAGAACAGCTCGTCATTAAAATGAACAGCCACATGAACACAAGCCGATGGTTTTTAAATATGAACCTCACAGCTTTATATCCATTCGTCTTCGGCATTAAACAGGTTTTCCATTAGATCAAACATGACTAAGTTTCCATCTTTTTGTCCAACCAGAAATTGATAGTCTCCACAAGCAGTTATGATTTCAATGTCAGAACGCATTCTAATCTTAGCCTTCTGAGACCAGCTTTTATCGTAGATATATATCATGCGATTTAGCCCAGCAAGTAAGTATATACCGCAGTTAAGTATTGCACAGCGTCCAAGCGCAAATTCGCCAGCTTCAAAATCCCCTGGCTGAATGGTATTGATTGCCTTTTTGCTGTCGATATCCCAAACTTTGGCTGAACCATCATTGGAGGCGGAAAGCAGGTGACCATCTGGTAGTTCGATTACGTGCATCACAGCACTCTCATGACCTTCCAAAATGATGCTAGTTGTCTGGTTCTTGGCACCCCAGATATGAAGACTGTTATCCCAGGACGCACTAATCAACCTTCCGTCGCTAAGCTTGCCAACATAGTTAACCATGTCCTTATGCTGATCGTATTTGTCGACTATTTCTCCTTTAAAACAATCAATCAGGATAATCGAATATTCATCATACCTTGTGGCTAATAAGTAACCGTCTAGAACATGCACATCTGGGTAATGGGCTAGATCAATTGGGGCTTGGATTTCTTTACGAATGGTATTGCTGTTACTGTCCCAGATTATCCAACGTTTGTCATAAATGACAGACAATACGTCACCATTTTCAAAAACAACGACACTACTAAACCCTAGAGTGTCCGCATCGCCACCTACGTTAATTTCCGGGCCTTCAATTTCTAGTTTGCTCCCGTTGAAGTCCCACTTGACTATTTGTCCTCCCTGAGCACTGGCGGTTAAAACATAATTGCCTGGCATGACTATCGCCTGAGAAATTGCTGGTTGAATGCTACTCTCTAATTGGCGAGTATCCTCTGGGGCTGAACGCCACAAGCTCATGTTTCCTTGATGACAAGCGGTAAACAGTTGTCCATTGATGATATTCAGACAGGCAATAGGGATACTATGAGGATTAAATGTGTGGTCCGCTGCACCTTCTTCAACATCGAAAGCCACTATGGTGTCATAAGTGGTAGGAAATACGACTAGATTGTCGGACCAATATACTAAGTTGTCACCAAAGTAACCGTAGTAGTTATCCCATGAAGAGGACTTCAAGCTGCTCAAATTGATCAGTGTGATTTTTTCCTTAGTCGCAGTGACAACCCGGTTTGCCGGTAACAGGCAAGCCCATTGCGTATCAAAAGTGTCCTCTTGCCATTGATAAACGCGTTGATCTGTATTTGTATCCCAAACTTCAGCCTGCCCCAGAGCGTTACCAACCAATAACAAATGGTCGCGTATTTCTATAAAGCTGATGGATTCGACCGAGGTATATGACTTCTGAATTTGGTTCGTTTCGGGCGTAATCAACACTATTTCGCCGGACATCGTGGCAGCCCAGAGCTGTTGTTTTTCTACTATGCAACATCTTATCTCTCCATATGTCGCAGCCAACTGCACCGGAGGCGATTTGGCAAATGCCCAGACGATATACAGTTCGCCATTTGCCAGTAACAGAGCGACGAGTGGTTCTCTTATTTCCTGACACCAGACAATCGCATCAGTACCATCAATGTTAATGCTGTACCTCGCCTGGTCATCATGTAAATACCAGGCATGAAAATCACCTTTCGCAGTCCCTGCTCCACAAAAGTCTTTGCCGATAGTCGTCAAACAGTTTGCAGTATCATCAATAAGTTGAAAAATCTGCGTTAATTGTCCATTGATAGCACTAAATATTCGTATTGAATTATCTTCAGCACAGGTCGCCATATGATCCGATCCAAGTGCTATGGCATCGGTGACGCTGTCATAATGAGGTGTAAGGGTTCTAATCAAGTTATTGGGGGGCAGCAGCCACGCTTCCCACCCTTTGTGTAACTGCCAAACATTTTCGGTAAGTTGCTTTTCGTTAAAAGCGCCTGTGAGGTAGGCTTGCAGATTGGCTAGCCAATCAAGTAGGTTAAAGTCTATAGGCCAATGGCATATATGGGGCAAGCTTTTGTGTAGATGGCTGAGTAAATCACTAAAAACAATCAACGTAGGATCTGAAAAGCTTTTTTCCAAACATTGCCAAACTTCACTTTCAACTGTATGAGTAGACGATAAATTGTGGCTGCGTACAGCCAAATAAAGCGGTGTTGTTAGCCACTGTGCTAACTCAAGCCAGCGTTCCGCATGTATGAGATGGTAACCGTGGCGATGCCAAAAATACTCGGGTAGCCTGTTATCGTTTTTGCCTTTCTGCTTAATGTCTTCCAAGGTCAGTGTGAGTTGCGCTTTGTCCGCGAAGACATCTAGCCACTTTGCATGCAAAGGCTGCGAGTAACCGCTAAATTTTTGTTGTAGGTAGCGTGATACTTCGTCATGTAATCTTATGTGCAGACCTTGCTCATCCTGAGCGCAATAATCGACCAAGCTAAAGCGAGATAACAAGTTGAAAAACTGATTGGCTAGGCCAGCATCCATGCGCCACAAAGGTGATACCATATCGGCGTATATATGTGTGTCTTCTGGAAATAACACCAGAGAATGAAACAGGCCGTCAGCATTTTTAAAGTCTTGTTGCTCTGCTTCCTGAAGTTGAACGCTAAAACCAAACCACCTGCCCTCTCCTAGAATAGCCATTACTTCAGGGTGGTTTGCGAGTGCCTGCGTACTAGAACGTAAGACAACACCTAGGTTTTTATGTTTAATGTCCAGTTGTGAGCTTGCATCATCGAGTGCGATAATGCCTGATTGTTGCAACGCATTAAGTACGTATTTGAAAGCACTGAGTTGTGGTTTAGCTGTATCTATTGCAAGCTGAATAAACCCTTTGGCTAATTTGATTAAAAGAGGCCAGCAGCCAGTATACAACAGCAGTTTTTCAGCATAGATACCGAGTTCGTCTTGTTCAGTAAACCCCGATAAGAGTAATTGCCGCGCTTCTGCGATTGCCATTTCATCGATAGCGATGTTGTTAGCTTCCTGCCC
>CAZVDU010000106.1:4880-6528 GCA_964625615.1 uncultured Pseudoalteromonadaceae bacterium
TACTGTTTTGCCTACACCTCCGGTTCCAGATAAGGTACTGGTTAACCACAGTGAGTTGTGACTCTGTTCAGTGTGTTGCAGTAAAGAAGTGACGATAGTGTCTAAAAAAGTATCTCTAGATACATAATCCGTTGGCAGTTCTTTTGCCGCCTGATTGATATCACATTCAATAAGATACTCTTCTAGAAACTGCTTAAAGTTAATATCAAGTGGTAGTAGCACGTTTCGCAAGGCGGCGCTGGAGACTCTCGAAAATTTGCCGTTTTTACGTTTTGTATTCTTTCCCTGACTAAATAAACGCAAGGCTTTTTCGGATGGACTGCTGTCTTCGTCATAAACGCCTCTAATCAGCTGTTCTATAACGCCATCGTAGCGTTGTTTTGCGACAAACTTTAATAACCTGCTCATTGCTTTGAGGAGCATCTCGTTCAGTGTGTCATCACTCAATTCAAGTGTTTTACACCACGCTTTTCGAAGGGCATCTATCTCAGAACCTGTCTCCACTTGTCATTACCCTCCTTACTCTCTCAACAATACACTACCAAATCCGTATCTGATCCACTACCAAATAAATAGCTTTAAATAATATTCTTTATAATCAGCAACTTGCATGCTTTATCACTACTGCTTTTAGGCCGAATCACGACTTAGGAAAAACACGAAAATAAGCCGAGAATACTTCCGTCGACACAAATCATCCATTGCGCTTTGGAACCTTTTATAACCCGTTATGAGTGAGCTGTCAGGTACAGCACTCAAAGACCAATAAGGAAGCAATTATGGCTTTTAGAATGTTACAACAACCCGATTATCAACAAGATGGGCTTGAAATTGTTAGTTTTGGATATTTACAAGACTCGGCTTTTTGCAATACCGTCGCTGATATCTATAAGACCTTTAATCCTGCAAAAAATGCCAAGAATGAGCTTTGCAGAGCAGTCCGTTGGGGAATGTTACTTAACGACGAGATCAGTTTCTCTCGTAAGAACACCTACCAATTGGACGCGAATCTCAACCCGCTAGAAGCCGGCCGTATTCGGGTGATGGATATCATCCCCGATGAGCTGGTTCAGTCTGTGCAAATCCAATCTTTTATCAGAGATGTGTTTAGGCTTTACTACCCTGACAGAAGTAGTTTCGATGACGCATATATCATTCAAATGTCTGCTATTCGTTATCAACCTACACCCGAAAAGGCCTGTTATCCGTCACCTGACATGCCTCATCAGGATGGTTTTAATAACGGCATTGTTGTATTGAATGTCACGCCTAACCTAGTCGGTGGTAATACGCGAGTCTATGATCTCGATGGTAATATTTGTTACGAAGCTAAGCTTAAGGCGGGGCAAGCGGTATTTGTTCAGGATAACCGTTGGAAACATCAGGTAGAACCGATGTTGATCGATACCCAAGTGTCCGAACCTGATACTCCTGCTTATCGTGATATCCTGATCGTTCGCATTGATCCAGCAAAGCGGTAGTGCGGTAACAAACATTAAATCTGAGTGCCGAGCTGAATGCTAGGCGCTTTTTTGTACCTTTATGTATCGTGGGTTTCTATGCCGGGGACTTTCACAACCACCAAGGAAGATGAAGACCAAGTTGAAAGCGATGTTTCATTCAGTTTAGTATGTTCGTGAATAATTCA
>CAZVDU010000106.1:6628-14052 GCA_964625615.1 uncultured Pseudoalteromonadaceae bacterium
GAGATTTTAAAAGAAAAGGAACATCACTTTATAGTCAAGTGACATTAGTTCAAAACAGTAGCGCTGAAGGTGATATCGAATCTGTGACTCAAGTCTATGACATTACTATTGAGGTTGGCCCGCTTTTCCTTAACAAAGAATTTCCAGTTGGACTTGCCAAGTGGGAAATCAGCGAAACCATGAGTGACCCTCATGAGAAGGTTGACCAATCAGAACCAGAAAGCCAATGGGTTGCTAATGGCAACTTGAGCTTAGGTGGCAATAGTCAATTCACCACATATATGCCCAAATATACAAAAACGACCGATAGCTATGTTGCCTTCATTAGTGAAAATCGTGGTGGTGGTTTTATCAAGGATGGTCAACTTGTTTGGAATACAAAAGTCGAAAGCCTATATCGCGATTCAGGTATAGAGGATATGCAAATTAACGGCGGCAGTGTGCACTTTCGTTTGGGTATTAGCTCTTTGTATCAAGGTAAGGGCCTGGACTTCGATTTCTCTTTTACTGCAGAAGAAACAAATTTGACGAATGGGAAACAATCTTCAACGTTAAAGGGAACGAATTTGAGTTTTGATTTCGTAGATGATGACGGAACAATATCTATTCAGTCTGTTGATCGTTTTTCTATTGTCGCAAGTGTGCAACAAGGGCAAGGTATCCAGGCTGGAAAGTTGCCTTATGAAGTGGATAACTTGGAAATAAGCTTCAATGGAAAGGTCAACAAAAAGTCAGACACAATAGATGTAGAATTTAAGTCAGGTATTGAACGTTTTAAATATGACAATAATTTAGAAGCTCGTAACCTGACATTCAACACGCACGTTAATAACTTAGATATGGGTTACATGCGTTATGTCGATGGACTAAAAGCCGACCTCTCCTCTAAGACTCTTAGAGATAAAAAAATACAACAATATATTGATGATAATCTCAGTAAATTTTATGACATTGTTTGGTCGATCAGTGACATTAGCGGGACACTGTCAAATGCTGAGAAAACGGGAAGCTTTCAAGGGAGTGGAAAGCTCACCATGGTTGGTAGGTCAGAGAGTGTGAGTGGGCCGTTGTCTAATGAAGCGTTTTTAGAGCTGTTTAATATCAACGCTGATTTCTCAATGGATAAAGCCTTTGTGCAGCTATCTGTTCACGAAAGTAAACGTTTCGACATAGAGAATGGGCCTGGTGCTCGTTATCTCAGCCCTGAACGAGTTGATGAATTGGCTGAGTTGCAAACAGGTGTAGCCATAAAGGAATTTGAAGATAAATATTACTTTAGGCAGCTCGATGATCTATACGAACTTCAGTTCTTGTTTGGGTCTGGACGCTCTTACATCAACGGCAGTGATATTAATTATCCCTATAGGCCTGCAACTCGTTGACGCTATCGAAACGTGTTTGTTTAGAACAAAACTTGAACACGATAGATCAATAGGCCCTAATGTTATTTAAACGCTGCTAGCAGACGATTCTGCCAAAACGCGTGTTGTTGCCAGCGCTTCTCTAGGCTATACATATGATTCCGATTCTTTAGGTAATGTCCATACTGATGAGTTACTACCTGCGTGTAATCTAGTGTCAATGGCTTTTTATAAAACCAGCTAGCGACTTTTTCTGCGGCCATCAAACCATGCTGCAATGATTTGTAAATGCCTTGTGCCGCTATGGGATCGAAGCTAGCCGCTGCATCACCAATGGCAATCCAATTTTCGCCCTCTAATTGTTCTAGTATGCCAGAAACAATTGGATAAGTATGATACTCGTTCTGAGTGAGTTGTAACTTTTGAAGATGCTGGCTGATGAGCTTGGTGTTTGCGAGGTAGTTTTCGAAAGGGGCGTAATTGTCAGTTTTGAATGAGGACAGTTTGTGTTGTTCAGTCATCATCATATTTACTATTCTATTTTCGGGTAGTAAGGCCTGATAACACCAACCGTCCGGTGTAGCTTCGATACGAACCTGTTTTCCTCTGGCGTCGTTGTTGACGCGAGCGAAGCTCACCAAAGCAATCAGTTTGTCATGAACGTTTTTCTTTATAGCCTGAGTTTTAGCGAATAAAGCGGAGGTGCCTGTTGCGTCAATAACAAAGTCAGCAGTGATATTGAGTGATGTATCGTCGGCTTTGTTGCTTAGGCTGATGGAGATACCGTCTTTTGCATTATTTTTTGCATCTATGAATCGAGTTCGCCATGCAATGCCAACACCCAAAGCTTGGGCTTTATCCACGAGGCATTGATCAAACGTCTGGCGATTCAAGCGCCATGAATGCCCCATCGGATTAACAATAAAATCATTATAGCCCACGTCACTTTTGCCCCAGACCGAAGCAAAGCCCGGGCAGGGTTGATGGCCACTCTGATGAAACTGTTTATCCAGCCCCAGCTTTCTTAAAAGCAGCAAGGTTTCTGGGGGGATATTTTCGCCCACACGTTGCTGACCAAGTGATTGTTGCTCTACAACCACTATGTTCCCTTCAATGCTGTTGGCGCAGGCAATAGCTGCGGACAACCCAGCGGGGCCGCCGCCGAGAATGCAGATATTGTAATGACCATTGTCAGTGAGTGCTTGTGTCATAATCTTAAATAGCAGGCATGCCTAAGTCGATTCTATTCGACACGCAAAAGTAACCATAACAAATGATGATTACCTTTGTCGTGTCAGAACCTTTTCGTCACAATGACGGTTGTTGCAATTAGGTTGAGGGGCACCGCCTTTTCTTTTTTGGTGGGTTAGCATTAAACGGCCAGGCGGGCACCGGATCGGACGCTTGTCCTGGAGTGGTTAGCTGGCTTTGCACTTCCAAATAGAGTTCAGGCGCGTAATGCCTTTCATCCAGATCGATATTAGTACCTTGAATAATAATGCCGATTTTATGCCAGTCTTCGACCGATTGTACGGGGTCTTGGAAGGTCGCTGCTGAAGCTGGATTGATGGCGTAAGTGCCTTTGCCGCGTATAGACCACTTCTGCTCAGGAAGCACGTTGTTATAAACCTCCTCAGCTACATAAACTGCATCTGGTCTTTGTGATGGCCAAGACCAATACAGAGTGGTTTCCGCACCATTACTTTCATTGGTGCCATTAGTATTGATAGCCGTGGCGTGGATGGAACAGGAGTTATAATCCGTTTGCCAGGGAATAGCCATAAACTTGGATAAGTCACCCGGCTGCAAGCCATTTGTCATATTGTGTAATGGGATCCAACCGATATCCAGATAGGGTTTAGTTTTATCTAAATCTGTATACGTGAGGGGTTGTTGTTTAATTCTGAAAGGGCCAGCACCAGAGGATTCCCAGTTCTGTATATAAATCTCTTTATCAAAAATGCTGTAGCTGACCTCGATACCTGGGACGTAGCGGCCACCAAGGCAGTTTGAGAGAGACGCCATATCCATTAGCTCTCCGGGGCCTAGTGTTACCTCTCCTTCTTTTTTGAATTTTCCTTTGCTCCACTGTTCCAATTTGAAGTATTGGGTTTTGGTGACTGTCATAAAAGAAGTGCCAGCCGCACCGAGTGATAGTGGCATCAGTGGCGCACCGATATTGGTTTCATCTTTATTGGGGTTACGAATAAAGTTAAGACCCGCCATGATGGTACGGTTAGGCGAGTCTGTAGCACTGATTTGATCAACAGCCGTATGAGCGCTTAGCGCAAATGGGGGGAGGTTTGCCGTCCAGCGCTGAAGATTACAGGCAACAAACAGAGGTTTGATGTCTTGATTAAAATCCGGTTCGAAATCTTCACTATACGAAGGTTCAACAGTTTCAGAGGTGCCGTAAAGGTTAGGTTGCAGATTTAGTTCTCTTACAAAAGTGTTGTAGACATCGTCCCATACTGATACCACATTTCTAATTTGTGGAGCATAAGATGGATCACAACAAACAACCCATCCGCCATGTGCCCGTTCAATACTGCCATCGTCAAAGTGCAGAGTAACGTTGACCGGACCATCAGACGCAGAGTCATACCAACCTGCATTGTTTAAATCACCCGTCATTTGAATCGGTACGCCGTATTCATCATATTGGCCGACTGAGTTACCGGGGCTAGCGAGCAACAATAAACGCCCTTTTTTATCGGTTTGCATTGCACCAAGAGTATCTAGAGGGCCGCTAGGTTCAAAGAGCTCGTCGTTGGTGTCTTCCGGGAAGCTTATAGGGTAGTCAGGTAATGACACTACCGTGCCATCTATGCCAATAGTTGACGCTTTTGAACAGCGATCAAAACTAGCCTTGTCATTGTTGCTAGCTTTTATTGCGCGAGGACCGGCATCAATCATTAGATGAAATAAGCGCTTAGGATCGTTAACGTCACCATGAACTTCAGGATTACGAAGTTGTGGCACCTTGCCGTCGGCGTAGGCTAGTTGGCCTTTATCATTCACAACGTTATAAGCAGCAGCTTTTTTGTTAGCCAGGTGACTGGACCAAACCATGTCGGTTACGGTGCGACCATCGGGAAGCTTTGTACCAATACACACTTCTGTACCATCACCGCTAGGATAGCCGCCTAGCTTATCTGGATCATAAGCAAAGATACGAAAACGAGCAGCTTGTTTCTTCAGGTTACCGTCTGCATCTCGCAAATCGCTGCTGGTAACGGTTTTGCTTTCGGTACCTGCTTTGATGGGCAATCCACCGGTAACCTTGCTACCTTGCTGGGGTAGCCCTGCGCTCGTTTCTGGAGAGAGGATATACTCTTCACTGGTACCAAAACGCGCAAAGTTAATGCTTGGATGGACTCTGAAAATGGATTTACTAGCCATGATGTTCTCCTTCCTGATTACCGTTAAATTTTGGCGAGACGCCGTTTTGCCAACAGTTGCTGATAGCAGCGCCTGCCGCAGCCATTACGGGGAAAAACTTACCAGGATTTTCTCCACTGAATAGACCTTGGAGTAATTGCGTAAGTGCTTTAAAGTTATCTATACAGATATTCTGTAGTTCAATATCGCTCTGTGAATAACAGCTAGGGTCCTTAGTGGAATAAACCTCAGGCAACCCATGTTTATTATCTTTAATGCAATTAAATTTCTCGAAATGATCCTTTTCGGGCCAAGGGTCGTCAGCTGTATTTTGAAATACAGGTGGAATGATTTGTTTATCGTCGGAAAATCCTTCGCCTTGATCGGTAATTAACTTGATTAGCAACTCAGCCTGAGAGAAGCCTTCGGTGGCGGATTCTGTCACGGTTAAGTTTGGTGCATTACGATAAAACGGTGCAAAAAAGTCCACTTGCCTTACGCCACCACGAATCTCGCTTTTATGGTGATTAACCATACCGAGTAGTGCTTTATAAAAATCCCCAATCGTTCCGTATTCATTACATTGACTGAAAAGACTGACGGTTGTTTTATCCGCATCGTATTCTGGTAATTCGATTAAACACATCGCATTGATATGTTCCATATCTAAAGCGCCAATCTCTGCAGTGTAAGGCATATAAGGTGCGGTCGACTCTGGAGAATCAAGACTGAAATCCAGATGCGGAACCTTAGTACCTTCATACACAGGAACACCAATGGAAGGTGAATAGCCAAAGGCATTGGCGATATTGGCAGCACTCTGTAGATGCAGCATTTCTTGATTCACTACCGTGCGAATCATCTGGTAGGCATCGCTATTTCTATCTTTTATAGAATACATAGCTGACATATAAAAAGGGATGGTCCAAAGCTCTAGGTCCACCGCATATTGTAAATGCTTGTGCAAATGGTGAGTTTCAAGATCTGAGAGGGTAAGTTTCATATTATTCCTTCATTGATTGCGAATAATTTGTGATGGAGATCTTGCCTGTTGCAACGGCAACACTGCTGAAAATGATATACACAGGCAGCTATTAAGCGGAGTGGCGAGAAACTAATGAAAGAACAACGATAGATAGGATAATCCACAGTTAGCTCAAGATATTATCCAGCTTAATTCAATATAGGATATATGCGGTGGTTAAATTATCAACCTTTTCCCCTATTATTTAAATGTAAAAAATAACCCGTTTATTTTTATTGGTTAGCCGTTTGATTACCTGCGAACTTCAGTCTACTTGCTAACTAGGTCTCTGAGCCGCTTGATGAAGCTGGTTTATAATGGCTTCATGCTCGTTATTCATCGTTAATATGGAAACATGTTCTATGACTTGACGTATGGCAATGGCTTAAGGCATATCTAAGCCTTTAAAATGAAAGTTTGTACTTAAATGTGGAATCATAAGGAACGACCAGAAAGTTTATTAGGTTAGCCGAAAACAGTAACAGACGTTGTATCCTTATCTTTGTTAACAGTTAAGGAAAAACTCTAAACAAGGGAAGGCGATATTCCTTATCAACCTGACTCTTTAGCTCGTTGTTTGTCATTAAACGGAAAAACCGCGATTAAAGTCAGTTACTATTTATCCAATGAATAAATAAATTACTCTAATACATTACATCTTTCAGCAAACGCCCAGTCTTGAAACAACTCTTTCATTTTCCCCTTATTGTTAGCTTCTAGATTAGCAAATAGGCATTTAACGGCCTGAATACAGGCCGCTGGATGGATTATGCCGCTGTAGAGTTTTCCGCTGACCAACTGTCGGCTTGAAATGCTCCATCTACAGGCGTATGCGCAACATGGTTGGTATAATTTGAAATCACCTTTAACGATGTGCCAAGAATCACTTCCAAGACATTGCCTTTGCTGTAACCCGCATCAGTAAATGCTTGAATGTCGGTATCGCCCACAACCCCACGACTTTCTACTATCTTCACAGTAAATGTGCGCAAAGCTTCAAGCTTTTCATCTTCAAATGATGTTCCCGCACGTAGCGTGGATATAACATCTGTTGATACGCCTTGCATTTTGGAAATAGTGGAATGTGCGGCCATGCAATACGTACAGCCGTTAAGCCGGTTGTTCGTCATCAAGACAACCTGACGCTCTGTCGCAGTGAAGTCACTCTTGTCAAAAATCCCTGCTAAGGTAGCATAAGCTTCAACAGCTGCAGGTGACTCAGAAAGGGTTGCCATAAGGTTTGGTATAAAACCATAAGCTTGTTCCACGCCTGCTAGAAGTTCTTTACTACCCTCTGGAGCAGTTTCTTTGGTGTGGATTGTAAAGTTAGTCATAATATTTTCCTTTGTTAAAGAATAGGTAAAGTTTGATCACGTTAAATTAGTTGTTCGCGTGTGAGTCATAGACTTTGCCGCTGATTTTCCATTCCCCGTCATGCTTATACAGAACAAAAAAATCAGTAAAACGGTTGCCACCCCAATCTCTAAATTCAACTTTCGCCGCTGCCGCTGGACCTGAAATATCAATCCACGCGATGTGATGCTTAACATCAGGAGAAGGGCCTCCCTCAGTTACAACACCGGCGAAAACGTCAGCATCCATGTTGTAGAATTCACCACCGATAGAGCCAACAATATGGGCATGGTCATAAAAAGCGG
>CAZVDU010000107.1:0-14052 GCA_964625615.1 uncultured Pseudoalteromonadaceae bacterium
CTCAGTGTGATCAAAAGATGGCATACCTTTACATTAGATATTGCGGGGCCTGAAACTTCCGAAATAGCTGCTGACAATCCATTCCTTAATTATCGTTTGTCTGTCATCTTCAAACACAAAGATATAACGCAAAAAGTGAGAGGGTACTATGCCGCCGATGGCAACTCCTTCGTTACTGGCGCAGACACTGGTAATGTTTGGCAAGTTAAGTTTAAACCGCCAAAAACGGGTAACTGGACTTATGAGGCTATTTTAGAAAAGGGGCAAAATATCGCTGTTACCGAATTATCTGATCAGATTCAAACGATAGCGGCTGATTCGGGTAAGTTTAGGGTAATCGACAGTGATCGAGAAGCACCGGATTTTCGTGCTTTAGGACACATGATAGCTAAAGACAGTTATTTTTACTTTCCTGAAAAAGAACAGTATTGGATGAAAGGCGGGACTAATAGCCCTGAGAATTTATTGGGATTTGAGGGTATTGACGGCACCTATCGACTCAAAAAACAAGATCGCGAAGGCGAAGCAGCCATAGGCAGTGAATTACATAAATTCGAAGCCCATAATCAAGACTGGAAGACGGGGGACCCAGTGTTTCGAGATGGTCAAGGCAAGGCATTGTTTGGTGCGATGAATTACCTGGCTCAAAAAGGTATGAACTCGGCGTATTTTTTAGTGTTAAACATTGATGGTGACGGAAACGACGTTTGGCCTTATGTTGAACCCACTAACTTCACGCAATTCGACGTCAGTCGATTGGCGCAATGGGATCAGCTATTTCAACATATGCAAAGCAAAGGGATTATGCTCCATATCGTTACTCAAGAGACTGAAAACGAACGCCTTTTAGATGATGGTAATACAGGTACATATCGTCGTTTGTTTTATCAGGAACTCATTGCACGATTCGGTTACCACCTTGCACTAAGTTGGAATTTAGGTGAAGAAAATGGTTATGCGGAATGGGCACCTCCGCCACAAAGTGATGACCAGCGAAAAATGATGATTGATTTTTTTAGTGAAAATGACCCTTATAATCACCCGGTGTTATTGCACACACATTCACAAACAGAGAATAGAAAGCCAATATTGGATGCTTTACTTGGGTACTCAGGGTTGGACGGGCTTTCTTTACAACAAGAAGATAGAACCCAGACCGCTGACATTATTCGACAATGGAAAAAGGCATCTAAACAGGCCGGTAATGAGTGGCTAATTACAATGGATGAAATTGGTCGGTGGGATGTGGGGGCAACGACTGATGAACTTGACCCTGGACACCCGTCGCTACGAGGGGATGTTTTATGGGGCAGCCTCTTAAGCGGTGCTGCGGGGTTAGAATGGTACTTTGGCGCGCACCAACCTCATAATGATCTGAGTTCAGAAGATTGGCGTCAACGAGATCAGTTATGGGATCTAACCGATATAGCATTGGACTTTTTCCGTACCCACGTACCTTGGTGGCAGATGGAATCAAGCTGTATAAGTAAAGTTAGCAAAGGGAATTTTTGCTTACGACAAAAGGGTGAACGGTATGTCCTTTATCTGGCACAAGCTAACAAAGACAATTTCTTAAATATAAGCGATGATATCGGCCGGTTCGATATAAAATGGTATAACCCTCGTGAAGGTGGAGAGCTTTCGGTCGGTTCAGTTTTATCAGTGTCTCAAGGTGAGCATGTTAGCCTTGGCCTTCCGCCTGATTCTCAAGACAAAGATTGGGTGGTTCTCTTGACGAAAAGGCAGTTAAAAGAGAGCTGAACACAATGATATATTTAGCAAAGGTTTGCAGTTAAAGGCTTGTACCTTATTGTTTGTATGTCGGTACGTTTTTAACCAGTAATGAAGAGACATCGACAGTGCGAGTAAATAAAATAGGCGCCTAGAGTGTATTCTTGCTCGTTACTATTAGGTTGTTTTAGGACGACTTTAATTCTTATAAAATAAACAGGAAATCATGGCCACAATATACGAAGTATCAAAGCTTGCCGGTGTTTCACTCGCAACTGTTTCACGTGTTGTGAATAAAAATTTGAATGTGTCTGATAAGACGCGTCAAAAAGTACTTAAAGCCATGGAGCAGCTGAGTTACAGGCCGAACTTAGTCGCTAAGTCTCTAGCGTCTAATAAAACTGATTGTATTGGTGTTCTGGTAAGCGAGTTTTACGGCTCTTTTAATGGCGGTATTATGAGCGGTGTTGAGTCTGTCTTACGAAAAGCTGATAAGCATATTATTGTGACAGCGGGACACAACGAAGAACAACGAGAAAAAGACGACATTGAGTTCCTTATCAGTCGTAATTGCGACGCTCTTATCTTGCATGTTGAAGCTGTATCAGATGAATACTTGGTCAATTTATGCCAAGGTAAAACGCCGGTTGTGATCCTTAACCGGTATGTCCCACAATTAGCAAATTACTGTATTAGCCTTAATAATGAGCTTGGCGGTTACTTAGCGACAAAACACCTACTTGAGAAAGGGCACGACAAAATAGCGTACATCTCGGGTCCAAGCAGAAAAGCGGATGCACAGGAGCGTTTGCACGGCCATAAACGTGCGTTAGAAGCTTTCCAGGTTGAGTTCAAGCCAGAGTATGTGTTTGAAGGTGATTATCTCCAGATTGGCGGTAGTGCAGGTATGAGTTACTTTTGGGAAAATAAACTCGATTTTACCGCTGTTGTTTGTGCGAATGATGAGATGGCGACAGGTGCAATATCAACAGCGAGGGAAAAAGGGCTGAATATCCCTGATGATTTGTCTATTTTTGGCTTCGATAACGTTGTTTTTTCTTCTTACACCTACCCCACGCTATCGACGATTAATTATCCTGTAAGGGCTATGGGAAAGATGGCAGCAGAAATGGTACTCGAGCGTGTTTATAGCCAACAGCAATTATCAATACAAAATGTCTTCGAACCAGAGGTTGTTGAGCGTAACTCTGTGAAAGCGCTCAACTGATCCTAGAGGCTGGTTTTATGTGTAGTGGCTAATATCTAATCTGACACTTTTGGCTGAAAGTTTTGACTTAGGTTGACGGGCGGTATTAGACAAATTGCGGACGTTCAATTCTGAGATGAAATTGAGTCGACGAGTGATGAAAAGTATTTATAGTGGACAATGCCAGTATCAATAAAACAAATGATATTATTTTCATATTCATATTCATATTCATATTCATATTCTCGTTCTCTTAGGTAACGTTTAATCAAGAGTAAACAATCTCACCAGTGTTATCCAAGTAGACCATTTTAAGGTCAGGTTTTAATCCGCAAGCAAAGTGTGTTAATAATCTGTACTTTTGATGGGTGACATATCTGGGGTTTTCTATGTGCGATCTTAAAGCTGCAGTGTCTAGCGCAGTTGAAAAAAATGTGCCACTGCCATTTTCAGCGGTTACTTCCATTGCTGATCAGTACATTCTCAATGTGCCTATTTTAAAACCATTACTTATCTGTGTACTGGGTGGCAGCAAAGAACTGGGTGGCAATCATGTGAGATGTCAGCAAGGGGATTTTATTTTCTTGTCCAATACGCCCACCATCGATATGAGAAATATCTCGCAGCAAGACTCACCTTACTTTGCTTTGTTAATTGAATTTGAGTACTCAGACTTTGATGTCTTTGAGACCCATTCAAGAAAATCGGCAGAATATTTCACCGGTAAAATATCCGATTTGCTGCAAGTTACAATAAGACAGTTCATTGAACTTGCACCAGATTTACCAGAGGAACTATGGGCGCTTAGACGTAGAGAAATACTCCAACTGATTCGGCATATGGGTTACGAAGAAGTCAGTTCTATTGCGGAACCACCCAGTTTAGGTCATAAAGTAGAAAGCATCATCAGCATAGATTTACAACAAGACTTAAGTGCTGAGGAAGTGGCAGGGCGTCTGGCGATGTCTGATTCGTCGATGCGCCGCAAACTGTCTGCAGAAGACACTAGTTTTCAGACGATCAAAGACAGAATAAAACTTGGGCATGGATTGTATATGCTGCAAACCTCAGATACCCCAATTGGGTTGGTAGCGGAAGCGTGTGGCTATCAATCTCAGTCTCGCTTTACTGAAAAATTCAAAGTTATGTATGGGTTGACCCCCTCCGAGCTTCGAAAAACTCGCTTTAAGGACTAATCAGAATCAGTTGCACGAATCTGGCGAAACCTTGCGCGATATAGTACTAATTTCACGTCTTGCATCTGAGTAACATAGCCCCCGTACTTAATAAACAACGGAGACTCGATATGACTTCCTCACTTAAAAAACTGTGTATTCTAGCATCGGCATTGGCTGTGTCAGCCTCAGCAATCGCAAATATGACAATTACCAGTTCCGACATAGCTCATGGTAGTTTCATGAGTAAGGCTCATGAATTTAACGGCTTTGGTTGTTCCGGTGAAGATACCTCGCCACAGCTAACATGGTCTGGCGTACCAGAAGGTACCAAGGCATTTGCTGTATTTGCCTATGATCCAGATGCGCCCACGGGCAGTGGCTGGTGGCATTGGCAGGCAATCAACATACCTGCGGGTGTGACGTCGTTGCCAACGGGTGCAGGCTTGGCAAGTGGTGAAAAGTTGCCAACGGGTAGCATCCAGCTAGCGAACGACTACGGCGTCATTGGTTTTGGAGGTGCATGCCCTCCCGAAGGTCACGGGCCCCATCGCTATCAGTTCACAATATACGCTCTGTCTACTGAACTGGAACTGCCTGAAGGAGCGTCATCTGCACTAACAGGCTACATGGTAAAGGCAAATTCGCTCGGCTCAGCGACGCTGGAAGCACTCTACAAACGATAAGTAACACTTAATTCACACCACCTCGAATACTTTTTGAGGTGGTGTGAATTCCATCGGTTTGGACGCCTGTTTCGCACGATTTGTTGCCACTCTAATTCCGAAGGGCTGTAGGTCCGAAATACGTACAGAATCGACTGTCAGTTTTAGCCAAGCTCTGTGATGAAAATTGTTAGATGAAGTCGTGTCTAATCCATTTATGCCTAATTTTCCTGTACCGTGTCTGCCAAGAACTGTTGTAACTTTGCCATGGCTAATGGGGCGTTTTCTTTCAATCGTTTGAGGATGCTAAGCTTCTCTACATCATCAGGTTTAATGCCTCTGACAAGTTGACTAAAGCCGTCTAGTCGGTTGTGTAGTAACCACTCTCTGAGGTTTTCGTCTTGTGACCAGATATGTTGGTTCATCATAAAAGTAGCTGTTAGTCGCATCCAATCGGTCGTTGTGTTTGGTAACGGCACGACATTGCATAGCTTGTTTTTTACATTTTCAGGGTAGGCGACTTCAATGTGCGCGATAAAAGCAGCGCTGAAGGCTGGTTGATAGGAGCGCACCGTTTGTGGTGTGATCAAGTTTTCTTCAAAAATAGGTTTGGTTTTAACATTGAGTAGAGCACTGGCTGAACAATCAACATGAAGGTATTGTTCGTCCGTCGGTATTTCACCTTCTTCCAGTATAATCCTGTTTGATTCTATAGCAGTTACCCGGCCCATACGGATGATATTTTTGACGCGCTTGAGTTGAGCAAGTTCAAGTTGGCTAATGGTTGCACCATGAAACATTTCCGGCTGCACGTCTGTATCGATGCGCAGAAACACGCCTGCTTGTTCTAGTCGAGAAAACATATCTTCTACAGAGCTTGCCTGTGCGATAGCCTCCATTTGTGCGGCTTGACTGCCAATAGCATTAACAAAGAACGCTTCTGTAGGTTGTGTGTTCTTGCGATCAAGTAACCAAGCATCTCTTGGCATAATCCAACGAATTTGATTTGGATCTACCCCGTTTTCCAATAACCAAAGAACCGAGTCTATACCTGTTTTACCCCCACCAATGATGACATAGCCTTTAGGTGTTTGATTGATTTTTGGCAGATCATTTGGCGGAATGAATTGCATCTCAGTAGAGATGCTAAAATTAGGTGTATGTGTTGATGGAACGGATGTTTTTAGGTAAGTCGCATCGATTGTTTTTTTGTTTACCTTTACACGATGCTCTTCCCCGGTGAGCATAGATACAAACAGGCCGTCTCCTTTGTACTCACACATCGGAAAATACTTAACACGCCCAGTTGGTAAAAACTGTTCGCGCATTATGTTGTCAAAATATGCACTCACTTCATCGCCCGATGCTAATTCGTTAAGCCCTTTATTGAGCCCGACTTCGTCAATACGACCTGAGCTTAATTCACGTGAACTGACACCATAAAATGCTGATGGTTGGTGTAAGGTAACGAAAGGATAAGCCATATTCCAATGGCCTCCTGGCTTGTGATATTTATCAATGATGACAATGCTGGCATCGGATTCTGTTAATAAAATATCAGCGAATGCCATACCCACAGCGCCACTACCGACAATCAGGTAATCTGTCTCATGAATTTGATTGCTCATCGATCTTACTCTTTTTCAATTTGATTATAACAGTGTTATAGTTAAACATAACGATGTTATATTAGTCAACTGATTCTCTTTATGGGTTGTTATGAGTAGTGCGAAAGACAAAATATTAAATGCTGCATCTAAATTGTTCTTAGAAGGAGGAAGCACAGCGTTAAGTGTTAGAGCTATATCGAAAAAAGCCGGGGTGTCGACTATCGGGATATATAGTCACTTTAAAGGTAAGGAAGGAATTCTAGATGAACTCTATATTCAGGGTTTTGATCTCGTTTACGAGGCTATGCATAAGGTTGAACGAGAAGGGAAGAAGCCAAAAGATATTATCTTAGAAGGTGTTAAGGGGTATTTGGATATTGCTCAAACTTATGAGGCGCACTATCGGCTTATATTTGGCGAGAGCCATTCTGATTATACGCCGTCTTCTGCTGCGCAAGAAGCCTCTCGTCGTGCATTTAATATGCTACTAGAGCTCACTTCACTGCTCATACCACAAGATTCAGAAGATAGCGCGAAGCGGCGTATTGCTTTAGAAATTTGGGCACCTTTACATGGTTATGTGAGTCTCAAACACCATATTACCCCGACGATGGTAATGGGAGATCAGTGGTTTCATCTCGCACTTGGCGCAATTGATACCCACATAGATGCGATTATTGCTCAGCAGGAAATACAAAGTAGCGCCATCTAAAAGCACTACCTTGGGAACTAAAGGTTGAAAGTGAATAAAGCTTAGAACAGGTCTTTATTGCTTCTAACTGTTTTTCGGTAATCGTGAACCGGTGACAAAATGACGTTTAACGTCTCCGGGGTTAGTAAAACTAAATACTTTGTTTTGTTCCATTGGTTGGCTTTTACCATCAACTGTACCGGCCTTAAAGCGCCACCTATTCAACGCAAGCTTTACAGCTTTTTGAAAACTTTTGCTAACGCCTTCCCCAAACTTAGGCTCTACAACTCTCCCTTGTGCATTAACGGTAAAAGTAACACTAAATTCTACTTCTAATCCCTTTCTTAGAGCCCTTTTGGGATACCTTGGTGCAAAGGAGCGTAATAATTTCGGATTAACGACAACTGGCTCATATTTTTGTTGTGCCTTTTCAATTTCTTCGACTATCGGTGTATTAATGGTTGATGTTTGAGCAACAACAGGAACTGTGTCAGCGTAATTTTCCTTGTCTAAACCAATCTGGGCACTATTCTTTTGTGCAATATTCGTGGCAGTGGAAACGGTATCAGAACGATTTTCACTCACCGTTTCAATTGTTTCTGTTGGAGGCAGAGGGGGAGTATTTTGCCTTTGAACTGGCTCACTCATTACTTGAAGTTCTTCAGTACTTGAATCTAGCGCCTGATCATCATTCGTTAAAATATCATTGTAGCTTTCATTCTGCTTCGATTGACTAAACTCTCCAGTATTTAGAATAATCTGGTTATTGCTTTCGTTTGGCGATGGCAACACATCATCTGATTGTCTTTCTTCCGTCGAAAATACGGCTGGTGGTTCGTTAATATTCTCATTATCCTGAAAATTCTCATCTGAAACTTTTAATGTGTCTTCTAATTCAGGGATTAAGCTATCAGGTTGAGAGTTTGTTGCTAACTTAGCTGTAGCCATGTGCGGTGCTGCAATAAAAACGAGAACTAAACCGATACCTGTAATGCCCGCTACCAATGTACTCATCAAGCTGTTTGATTGTTTTGCCGAGCAATCATATTGATCGACAAGGCGGAAAACGCGTTTCTTCAAATTTCCACCCGTAGCGGCCATCGCGAGTTGGGGGATGTTTTCTTTTCTTATTAACTCAGCATTAGTCAATGCACGAGCGTAAGCTGTTGGATTTCCGCAACAATCAACAGCGATATCATCACAACAATACTCTCTTTCAACCCTAGCCTGATTAGAAGCCCATTTGACACAGGGATGGAAGAAAAACAGGACCTCAACCAGTGTCTGAAAAAAGTTGATCAGGTAATCATGCCTTTTAACATGTGCCAATTCGTGTGCTAATAACATTTCAAGTTGGGCTGGCGTTAGCCCAACTACCATAGAAGCGGGCACTAATACAACAGGCCTTAGCCAACCAATAACCATTGGTACTTCAGCTTTTATTGAAACCTTCAAGCGAGTGAGAGAGCTTACATTTAACTGTTCTATGAGTTGTTCAAAAAGCGCCTGAATATGCTGTTCAGCAGGACTTGTTCCAAAGAGAGGCAGCTTGTTGACTTTGTGTACTTCATAAATCAATTTTGCACTTAGCCAACACACACCAATTAACCAAAAGAGTGCAATCATCGGTAATAGGGTTTGCCAATTAAATTCATTGGCAGAGCTCACGATCACTGTAGCTTGTGAAGTAGCAATCGCAATTGATGTCTCCGAAACAGGCTCTATTGATACAGGGAATTGATTAAAATGTAAGAACGTTATCGCTGGAGCGATAACGTTCAAGCTAAGAAAAAATAGGCATAGTAAGTATCTGACTCGAGAGTGTTGTTTCCCGACAAGTTTTAGCACTAAAAATAATAGTAGTGCTAATGCAGCTCCTTGCCATAGGAAATGTAGCAAGGTTTTAGATAAATTGACGAGTAAGGCATCATTTAATAAGTTGTCTAAGAAATCCATCCTATCCCTACCTTATTTTTTATTATCTTCCAACGAATCTAAGAGGTCGCGTATTTCAGAGATTTCTTCTGCACTAGCAGTGTCGTCTAATGCGCGTACAACAAGATCAAATTTAGAGCCGCCAAATGCTCTGTTGATTAAGTTAGACAATATCGAAGACTGGGTTTGTTTTTCAGAATAAATAGCCTTGTAGATATGCGCTCGGTTAGTCTCATCTCGTTCAACGAGCTTTTTCTCATGCATAATTTGTAGCATTTTTAGCGTAGTTGTATAGGCGCTCTTTTGCCTTTTATTCAACTCTTCATGCAGTTGGCGTACAGTTGCCGGCTGCATCTTCCAGAGTACTTTCAGAACTTCCAGTTCAGCTTCTGTTGGGACATTCTTCTTCTTCAGCTTACTCATTCTCGGTACCTTTTAAACAAATTATGCTCACATAGTCTGTTAAATATACGAAAAGAGTAGTACCTCATGCAAGGGTTGATTAGAGAAACATGCCCATCTCTTCACTAAGAGCGGGAGGTGGGCGCTGAATACGGCACTTATACTCAGAGGAAAAGGATAATTACCTCAACAGGCCCGAAACCTTAACACTTCCTTCTACGCCTTGATGTTGTGACTTTGCAATCTCTATTCGATTCTTCTTTTACTGTCTGTTTGCCGTCAGATTCTGAGGTTGATGCACAACCTGATAAAGTGAATGTGATCATAGTCGCAGTAAATAAAGCGGTGGGAATAGACATTCTGGTCAATTTCTTCATGGGCCGTTACCTTGTATAAATAATAATCTTGTTATGGTGCTTAATGCTGTGCTTTTTTATAAATAATGTACTACGATGCTTATCGTAGTTTTTTATATAATCTATACGAAGTGTTTCGTAATTGTCAAACAAAATATTAAAATACAACGATCTATGCTCTATTGCCGGACATACGGCATGTGCAGGATATTTTAAGGTACTTTTAAGAGGATGAAGGTTAGACGCCTAAATAAGTAGTGGGTGTTAATATTCCTTAGCGAGTAACCTAACGGCTTGCTTCGCTTCTGGTTCTAGTTCTTGACCGTCGCTGCCAACGTACCGGATGATATTTTGTTTCATCGACAATGCCCAAAAACGCTTCATATGGTCGGCAGTGATTTGCGCGACATCTTCATGATGCATGTTGTTGTTCACGATCTGATTAAGCATTTTGATGAGATTTGCGAGTTGTTCCTCAGCCACTTATTTGTTCTCCTTGTGATTCAAAATTAGTGTAATAAACATGTCGATTTGAGCGAGCGAAGCCGATAAGGGTTAGGTTAGCTTTTTTGGCTAGCTTTACGGCTAAAGATGTTGGAGCTGACACCGCAACCAGTGTATTAATACCCGCACTTACTGCCTTGTGTACCATTTCGTAGCTAGCCCTGCTTGAGATTAATGCAAAACCCTCTGAGCGATTAATCTTGTTTTTATGTATGCTGCCAATCAATTTATCAAGTGCATTATGCCGCCCAACATCTTCTCTTGCGAGCATGGCTTGTCCATCTTGTTGACACCAAACAGCAGCATGACAGGCACCTGTCTCTGATTGCAGTGGCTGGTGGCTTTGAAGTTGATGAACAGCATGCTGAATAGCATGATCGGTTACACCAGTTGTTATTGATAACGGTGTTAACGGCCTGACCGCTTGAGCCAATGATTCTGCGCCGCAAAGCCCGCACCCTGTTCTGCCGGTTAAGTTGCGCCGCTGGTTTTTAAGTTCAGCTAATCGTCTTGAGCTGATAGTTAATTGAAGCTCAATACCGTCATGCGCTTCAATGATGTCGATTTCGCGCAGCTCATCGGGCTGTTGGATAATGCTTTCGGTTAAACTAAACCCAAGCGCAAAATCATTCAAATCTGTTGGGCTTGCCATCATTACAACATACGAGATTCCGTTATAAACAAGTGCAATAGGGGCCTCTTCAATCAACACATCTGTCGCCTGCGTTGAGCTGTTATTCGCCCATTGCTTTACTTGGCTGGAAACAACGGGAGGTCTTTTCTTAACTTGGTTACTCACTTACGGTCAATTTACCTTGGCTTTCTTTGAACGCTTGTTATGGCCTTGTTCCAACAGCTGTATTTGCTGTTCGTTAAATGTATGAAAGTTCCTTTGCCATACCGAAGGTTGCGAGACTTTCTCGACTTGAACTGCTGTTACTTTATATTCTGGGCAATTGGTCGCCCAATCTGAATTGTCGGTAGTAATTACGTTCGCACCACTAAAAGGGTGATGGAAAGTCGTATAAACCACGCCTGGTTGCATGCGTTTGGTTACTGATGCTCGCAATACGGTCTGCCCAGCTCGGCTGGTAATACCAATCCAATCTCCTGAGTTGATACCTCTAGTTTCCGCATCGCTTGGGTGAATTTCAATCACGTCTTCGTCATGCCAAATTTGATTGTGAGTACGTCTGGTTTGTGCACCAACATTGTATTGTGACAAGATTCGCCCCGTCGTCAGCAGTAATGGAAAACGCCTATTAGCGCGTTCTTCCGATGCCAAATAGCTTGTGATTGCAAAATTACCTTTGCCAATGGGGAAGTCAACCTCATGCATAATTGGCGTACCATCAGGGTGACTGTCATTACAAGGCCATTGAATACTACCCAATTCTTCCAATCTATTATAGCTGACGCCCTTAAACGTTGGTGTAAGGCTGGCTATTTCATCCATGATTTCAGAGGGATGATTGTAATTCATGGGATAGCCTAAGGCGTTAGACAACGCCATGGTCACTTCCCAATCTTCCATACCTCCAAGCGCCGGCATAACTTTTCGCACACGATTAATACGCCTTTCGGCATTGGTGAAAGTACCATTCTTTTCTAAAAAAGTTGAACCAGGTAATAGGACATGCGCAAATTTAGCCGTTTCGTTGAGGAAAATATCTTGCACGATTAAACAATCAAGTGATTGAAGTGCTTTCTCAACATGCAGTGTGTTTGGATCTGATTGCGCGATGTCTTCACCTTGCACATATAGAGCTTTAAACGTGCCTGCTATAGCTGCATCGAACATATTAGGAATGCGTAAGCCGGGTTCATTGTCTAGCTTAACATCCCATAAACGCTCGAAAGACGCGCGTACTTTATCATTCGATATATGCTGATAGCCCGGTAACTCATGCGGGAAAGAGCCCATATCGCATGACCCTTGTACATTGTTCTGACCGCGCAGTGGGTTAACGCCAACACCTTCACGGCCAATATTGCCCGTCGCCATGGCTAGGTTAGCAATGCCCATAACCATAGTCGAACCTTGGCTATGTTCCGTTACACCGAGCCCATAATAGATGGCTGAGTTTTTTGCTTCGGCAAATAATCGAGCAGCTCGACGAATGTCTCTTGCAGGTACGCCAGTAATGCTCTCTAGAGCTTCTGGCGAGTTCTCATTTTTTGTAATAAATGACTGCCACTTTTTAAATGCAACAAGGTCACAGCGGTCATTGATAAATGGTTGGTCTTGTAAGCCTTCTTGCATAATGGTATGTGCTATGGCGTTTATTAAAGCGACGTTGGTGCCGGGCAATAATGGCAGATGCAGTGTTTTGCTTTTGTGGGCAGTGTTCAGCAAATCGATTTTACGTGGATCGGCAACAATCAAGGTGGCACCTTCGCGCATACGCCGGCGCATCATAGAGCCAAACACGGGGTGAGCATCGGTTGGATTAGCGCCAATTAATAGAATGCAATCGGTTGATTTAATCGATTCAAAAGTCTGTGTACCTGCTGATTCGCCAATGGTTGTTTTGAGGCCGTATCCTGTTGGGCTATGGCATACTCGTGCACAGGTATCTGTGTTGTTGTTGCCGAAGGCTGCACGCACCATTTTTTGGACTAAGTAAGTTTCTTCATTGGTGCAACGAGAGGAGGTAATGCCGCCAATACTGTCGCGTCCGTAGGTCGTTTGTGTTTTGCGTAACTGCTGAGCCGAAAACGCGATAGCCTCATCCCAACTCACTTTTCGCCAAGGTAGATCAATGGATTCCCTGATCATCGGCTCGGTAATTCGGTCTTTGTGAGTCGCGTAGCCAAAGGCAAAGCGTCCTTTGATACACGAATGACCTTGATTTGCTTGTCCGCCTTTATAAGGCACCATGCGCACTAACTGGTTGCCTTTCATTTCTGCTTTAAATGAGCAACCAACCCCACAATAGGCACAGGTTGTAACAACGCTATGCTCAGGTTGCCCCTGTTCGATAACTGAGTTTTCGGTCAGTGTTGAGGTGGGACATGCTTGAACGCAAGCCCCACACGAAACGCAATCCGAGCTTAAAAAGTCGTCGTTTTGACCGGCGACAATTTTAGAGTCAAACCCACGCCCTTCGACTGTTAAGGCGAAAGTACCTTGAACTTCCTCACAAGCCCGCACACATCGTGAACAAACAATGCATTTGCTGGGTTCAAAGGTAAAGTAAGGATTGCTGGTGTCTTTTTTTGCGCTTAAATGGTTCTCGCCTTCGAATCCGTAGCGGACATCTCTTAGACCAACATCGCCTGCCATATCTTGTAGCTCGCAGTCGCCATTCGCAGGGCAGGTGAGGCAATCTAAAGGATGGTCTGAAATGTATAATTCCATGACATTACGGCGTAATTTAGCTAGTTGCCTACTTTGCGTAACGACCTGCATACCGTCCTCAGCGGGCGTCGTACATGACGCTGGGAAGCCACGGTGACCTTTTATTTGTACTGTACATAGTCGACAGGAACCAAATGCTTCGAGGTTATCTGAAGCGCACAATTTGGGAATGTTAATCCCAGCCAGTGCGGATGCTCGCATGACTGATGTACCTTCTGGTACGCTGATTTCATAACCATCTATGGTTAGCGTAACGAGTGCGTCGCTATGGCTAGCAGGTGTGCCATAATCCCTGTCTGGATTAATAACATGGGGATCAGTCGTTTTGGGATCAAATATCTCAACCATCTTGATTCTCCTTAGCGAATTGCTTTAACGCACTTTGCACAGGGAAGGGCGTCATTCCTCCCATGGC
>CAZVDU010000108.1:0-12429 GCA_964625615.1 uncultured Pseudoalteromonadaceae bacterium
CCAACATGAAAGGCTTTGACAACAAACCAGAAGCGCTCGCATGGTTGCATGAGCAACATCAGAGATATCTGAAGGCCAACAGTCCTTAAAAGCCAAGCCTACCTGCTAAAATTTTAATCTTGTAGTAAATATTGCCTTAGCAACGGTTAATTATATACACTCTCATTTTGAATAATTACCTCGCGCTGCCAAAAAACAATGGGGATATAAGGAAAAGAAATGGATAACTGGATTAAGTTAATTCCTATATTGATTTCTATAATAGCTATTGTGGTTTCAGCTTTTACTTTATACATCGCCAAAGTGAAGCCAGCTAAAATTTCAGCGTTTGTTGGAGAGTCACTTCAAGTATGGCACATGAAAAACTCGGCATTAAACATAGATTTGCCTATCGTTTTCAGTAACTCTGGTGCCAAAGGATCAGCAATAAGAAGCCTTGGCCTTATTATAAAAGATTCTAGTAGCGAAGACTCTTTACTCTTAAAGTGGTTAGGAATCAAAGCATATGAGGATTCTAGGGAAATGGGGCCTATTTGGAAATTTGACAACCAAAGGACTCCATTGGCCGTACCTGCATATAGCGAAGTTGCACATATTGTTAATTTCGTTATAGAGAATGATGGTGGAAACTGGATTCCTAAACCGAAGGCTTACGATCTAATTTTAGTTGGCTGGACAACTAACAGCATAAAGCCATCTATCAAGCATACAACGAGCTGGTCTTTCAACGAATCTGAAGTAGATATTATCAAAAAGAATTATGAGGAGAAGAACTCAAAAGGCCGCTGGATTTATGACTCATCAAGCTCCCTTAAATCGAAAAAGCTAAGCGAGTTTGAGATCAAGCAATTACTAACTTAGTGATAGAAGTATAACCTCAAACCATACTAGCTATTTATCCAACAACTGGTTAACTTTTCTCTGATGTTCTGCCTGCCACTCGTCTAAAGTCATTACAGCTTCTTTATCAGCTCGCACTTTAGCTTTGTCATAAATAGCCTGTTTTTGCTCATAAGGAAGTACGACTATGCCTTCTTCATCGGCAACTATCATATCACCAGGATTGACATCACAACCCGAACAATGAATAGGTTGGTCTAATAGCGTTATTATTTTTTTTGCGCCCGGAATGGGCACAACACCTCTAGCAAAAACAGGGAATCGGCTTTCTCTTATTTCAGCAACATCACGTATAACACCATCAATAACGAACCCCCGAATCCCTCTTTTTTGTGCAATAGCGCACACGTTACCGCCAGCCACGGCAAACTCATTTCCAGAGCCTGTAACAACAATAATTGAACCAGCAGGCGCTTCATAAATAGCAGCATGCATCATCAGGTGATCACCTGGGCTCAGCTGGACGGTATAAGCTGGACCAGCAATTCTTGGTATGTTGGGCCAAAGCTCTTTTATGCCAAAATCCAAGACTTGAGTAATCGGTAAAAAGTTAGCGTAATCAGCAGGTGATAATGCGTTGTATTGTTCGTTATCTGACATGATGCTTAATGAAAAAGAGCTAGATGCTTTTATAGTAATCCTGTTTCAAACAAATCAGCAAGAGAAGCAGCTTGAGAAAACCCTCTTATTCAGATGTAAATATATTCACGACGCACTGGCACATCTCCTCAATATGGCTGTTATCAGCATATATACCGTCAATAAGAAGGCGTGCTATACCGTGCATTGTTCCCCAAGCAACTTGCGCTAAGCGCAATGTATCTTCAGTCGATGACATAAGGCCTTGCTGTTGCCAATTACGTGTTAACTCTACCTGAAACTGAAAACTAGGATACGCAACACCTTTTAACGAATCTGTTGCAGTGTTTTGCTTCCAAATTGTTCGACCAAACATCAAATCGTATAGCTCAGGGTTGTCTGCTGCATACTGAATGTATTCATACACAAACTGCCGATATTTTTGTTTAATGCTCATATCTGCTTGCTCAAAAATCTTTTCAGCAATTTCGCGCCAATACAGAAAGCCTTGCTCTGCAATCGCACAAAGGAGCTCATTTTTATCTTTAAAGTGATGATAAGGGGCGGTGCGAGACACACCGACTTTATCCGCAAGCTTGCGCAGAGATAACCCTTCTATTCCTTCGTCTTTAAGCAATAACTCTGCCGACTTGAGCAAGCTCGCACGCAGATCGCCGTGATGATAGCTCGACTTAACCTGTTTGATACTTCTTACCTCATTCTACAATATTCTGCGCTTTAATTTAACATGAATCTTGACACCGTCAACATAAGCTTTTATGTTTAATTCTGCTAAATTTTTAAGTCAAATGGACCTAAATGTGACCACACTCTCTTTTGATAACTTAAAAACGTTATCGGTGAATATAGACGATTCAATCGCCCACATTGAGCTTAATCGTCCCAACGAACTCAACAGTATGATTGCCGAGTTCTGGCAGGAACTTCCACTAGTTGTCAGGGAGATTGATGAACACGCTGCTGCAAGAGTGATTGTCATATCTTCTCAGGGAAAGCATTTTAGTGCTGGTATGGATTTAAGTGTTTTTACCAACATGGCAGCTAACTTCAAAGGAGAGCCAGCCAGAAGCGCTGAACGAATGCGCCGCTTGGTGTTAAAGCTTCAAGACTCGTTCAATGCTCTCGAAGAAGCTCGCATACCTGTTTTAGTTGCCATGCAAGGTGGAGTCATTGGCGGTGCTGTTGATATGGTATGTGCTTGTGACAGCCGTTACTGTACAGAAGACGCTTTTTTCACCATCAAAGAAACGCAGATAGGTATGACAGCAGATGTTGGCACTTTACAACGCCTGCCCCGTTTAATGCCTCAAGGATTGGCTAAAGAGATGGCGTATACGGGCCGCAATATGCCAAGTGACGAAGCTCTATCTTGTGGCTTTATCAATAATGTATTCCCTGATCAAAAAAGCATGCTCAACCATGTTATGGGGCTTGCCAAACAGATTGCGGCCAATTCACCCATGGCGGTCGCCGGTTGCAAAGAGATGCTTAACTACAGCCGAGAAAATACAACAAGAGACAGCTTGAATTACATGGCGACTTGGCAAAGTGGCATGTTCCAGATGCCCGATGTCCAAGAAGCAATCCAAGCTCAAAAAGAAAAGCGTCACCCCAAATTTGACGAACTGCATACTAAATTTCACTCCATGACCTCAAATTAAGGTCAGAAAGGACCAATTATGACAAAGACCAATACTACAGAAGCGGGTTTAGCAAAGTACCCCCACCTACTTCAACCTCTTGATTTAGGGTTTACCACTTTAAAGAACCGCGTTTTGATGGGTTCAATGCACACAGGGCTAGAAGAAGCACCTGATGGGCATCATAGGATGGCTGCTTTCTTTTCGGAACGTGCACGCGGCGGTGTTGGCCTGATTGTCACTGGTGGCATCGGCCCTAATGACGAAGGCGCAACACATCCGCAGAGTAAACGTTTAGATAATGACAGCCAAGTCGCTGATCACAAAGTGGTTACCGAAGCTGTGCACGAAGCTGGCGGTAAAATCTGCATGCAGATTTTGCATACAGGACGTTATGCTTATAACCCCAAACTCGTTGGCCCTTCGGCTATTCAAGCCCCCATTAATCCGTTTAAGCCTAAAGCATTGGACGAAGGCGGTATTGAGAAACAAATCAATGACATTGTTTTCACAGCGTCACAAGCGCAAAAGGCTGGTTATGACGGTGTCGAGATCATGGCCTCAGAAGGTTATTTTTTAAATCAATTTATCGCACAACGCACCAACCAACGCGATGATAGCTGGGGTGGCGAGTACAAAAACCGTATTAGACTTCCTATCGAGGTAGTACGCCGTGTGCGTGAAGCAGTTGGCACCGACTTTATTATTATTTTCCGTCTATCCATGCTCGATCTCGTTGAAGGTGGTTCAACCTACGAAGAGGCTGTTGAACTGGGTTTAGCTATCGAAAAAGCAGGCGCGACTATCATTAATACAGGCATTGGCTGGCATGAAGCACGCATCCCAACAATTGCAACCAAAGTTCCTAGAGCAGCATTTACTTGGGTAACGGCTAAATTCAGGGAAGCACTCAATATTCCTGTTATCACATCAAACCGTATCAACACGCCAGAAGTAGCCGAGTCTGTATTAGCGAGAGGCGACGCAGATATGGTGTCTATGGCGAGACCTTTCCTGGCAGATCCCGAATTTGTGTTGAAGGCCGCTGAGGATAGAGCTGATGAAATTAACACTTGTATTGGTTGCAACCAGGCCTGCTTAGATCATGTTTTTGAAATGAAAATGACAAGCTGCCTAGTCAACCCAAGAGCTTGCCATGAAACTGAGCTCAATATCATTCCAACAACGACACTTAAGAAAGTCGCCGTTATTGGTGCAGGGCCAGCCGGATTAGCTGCTGCGACTTCTGCCGCAGAACGAGGACATGATGTTACCTTGTTTGAGGCAGCTGACGAGATAGGCGGCCAATTTAATATTGCGAAACAAATCCCAGGTAAAGAAGAGTTCTACGAAACCATTCGCTATTTCAAACGCCAAATAGAAATTCGCGGTGTAGAGCTAAGGCTCAATACTCGGGTATCTATGGCTGAGCTGAATGACAGTGATTTTGATGAAGTCATTATCGCTACCGGCATTAAGCCAAGAAAGCCTGAAATAGAAGGTATAGATCACGACAAGGTCTTAAGTTACTTAGACGTTATTCGTGACAAGAAGCCTGTTGGCAGTAGAGTTGCCGTTATTGGTGCCGGTGGTATTGGCTTTGATGTATCGGAGTTTTTATCGCACTCTGGCGAATCTACTAGTCAGAATATTCCAGCATTTATGAAAGAATGGGGAATCGATATGACCTTCTCTTCTCGCTCTGGAATAGAAGGCATGAGGCCTCAACCCTCACCTTCTCCACGCCAAATATTCTTATTGCAACGTAAATCAACCAAAGTAGGTGCAGGGCTTGGCAAAACCACTGGCTGGGCCCATAAAGCTGGATTGATGATGAAAGGCGTCAAAATGATTGCCGGTGTCGAATACAAGAAGATTGACGATCAAGGTTTGCACATTGTAGTCAATGACGAAGAGCAATGCCTCCCAGTCGATAACGTGGTCATTTGCGCAGGCCAAGAACCATTAAGAGAAATAGTTGAAGGACTAACTAAGCCCCACCACTTAATTGGTGGGTCTGACCTGGCAGCCGAGCTCGATGCAAAACGAGCGATTGATCAAGGGACCCGACTAGCAGCTGAACTTTAACCTAGCTGGAGAACTGAATACCAAACAAAGCCGTATGCGACATACGGCTTTTTTATTGCGACAAATCAATTTCTATCATGATTATTTAATGCAACAATGCACGGCCCTGTTCTATTTTTTGCTCAACGACACTCATGACATTCATTAATAAAAGTTTCCTGTGCTTTATCGCGCTTATTGCGTTCTCATGCACTTCATTACAAGCACAAACACCTTCCGGCTCTCGCTTTGATGAGTCAAAACTGGCAAACAAGCTTAGCCTTATCTCTGTTAAGAAGAACGAGTTTATCGATGAAAACGGCAATGCATTTGTGTTTAAAGGTATGAGTATTGCTGATCCCGATAAACTTCTAGATGAGGGCCGATGGGATAAAAGAGTTTTCGATGAACTAAAGCGCTGGGGAGTGAACACAGTGCGGCTTCCAGTTCATCCACGAGCCTGGAGAAAGCAAGGCGTTGATAATTATTTAGCATTACTCGACCAAGCTATCATTTGGGCCAATGAACGCAATATGTACGTTATTATCGACTGGCATTCTATTGGCGATCTAGCTAAAGGTTTATTTCAACGAGATATCTATGAGACAACTTTAGATGAGACTTTAAGTTTCTGGAAAATCATCTCTCATCGTTACCAAGGCATATCGACAGTCGCACTCTACGAATTGTTTAATGAGCCAACCACCTTATCCGAGAATGTTGAAGCCAACTGGTCGCAGTGGAAAGCCTTTAATGAATTTTTGATTGATACGATTAAAGAACAAGATGACTCGACGGTATTTCTCGTCGCTGGTTTTAACTGGGCCTATGATTTAACCCAGGTACGTAAACACCCCATTGATCGTCCGAATGTTGGTTATGTCTCCCACCCTTACCCACAAAAAGCCGGCAATGGGAAACTGACTAAACAAGATCAATTTACACATTGGGATAAATACTGGGGTTACGTTGCTGAAGATTACCCAGTGGTGACAACCGAGATTGGGTGGGTAAAAGCGGATGGTTTCGGTGCTCATAACCCTGTCAAAAATGATGGCGAATACGGCCCACATATTATGGAATACCTCAACAAAGGTGGTATATCTTGGATAGGTTGGGTATTCGATCCACGATGGTCACCCGTTATGATAAAAAACTGGGATTTTGAACCATCCGTGCAAGGCAATTTCTTTAAGAAAGAGCTGCTTAAAAGCAAATGAAGCTACCTTACCGGTTAGCGCTGCCTGGGTGGGCATTCCCAGATTGGAAGAATCGTTATTTTGATAACATTCCTAACGCGCTAACCAGCTACTCTTCTGTATTTAATGCGGTTGAAGGCAATACGACTTTTTATCAGATTCCAGATAGTGCAAAAGTCATTGAGTGGCAAAACGCGCTTAATGGACAAAACTTTAAGATGTGCCTTAAGCTGCCTCAGTCAGTCACACATGCACCACAACCCAACTGGCATGATTTAGACACATTTTTCACGCGTATTGCTCCGTTAAAACCTCTACTCGGTCCACTCTTAATTGTGTTACCTGCTTCTTTAGGGCCTGACCAAATAGGCAGAATACAAACTCTCTTTAACGCTTTACCAACGCATTACCAATATGCATTAGAAGTGCGGCATATGGCTTTTTTCCACCAGCCTGGATTGCTTGAGCCTCTACTTCAACAATACCGTATTGCTCGCGTCGTGTTAGATAGTCGGCCTTTATATAAAGGCGACCAATCACACACTGCAGTGGCTAATGCCAAAATGGAAAAACCGGATTTACCCGTGAAACCCAAGGTATACAACGAGCTCGCTTATGTACGTTTAGTTATGCACCCGGAGAGCCCTTATAATCAAGGGTTTATAGATCAGTGGGCGAAGATGGTATCAAGATACCTCGAACATAATATTGAGGTATACATGACCTTTCATTGCCCTAGCAAAGCTCATGTGCCTCAGTTTGCTTGGGACTTCCATCAGGCACTAATGAAACATATCGACTTACCACAACTCCCTTCGTGGCCAGTACCACAACAAGGTGCTTTGCTTTAAAAACGAAAATACAACTAACATTGCATAGTTTCATTAACACGGCTGATTTTGGTTATTCGCCCGTGACTATCGAATGCTATATCCACCTGATCGCCTAACATGATATCCGACTCAATTTGTTCCCAATCGACAAACAGGCTAACCAATTGAGGAGTAATCTGGACAATTTCGTCATCACAGGTTTTAAGTGACCAACCATCTGAAACAGCCACTAACTGAGCACCTTGTTGATGATGGGATGCAAACGCGAGCTTTTGTTGCTGGTAATTGAGGTAGATTTTATCCAGCTTCTGCTGACGTTCATCCTTTGCAGTCATAACATCAGGTTCAGAGGCCAAACGATGCACCACACCAACGACAAACTCCTTTTTAGGCGGCTTAAGCGAGACGGTATCAAACAGATCAAAGGTACCCTTTCTAATAACGAACATATTAACTAACACCGCAAATACAGCGACTGTCGCTAAAGCCGAAAGCCATTGCGTATTCTGCCAAAACTTAGGCTTATCTTGACTAGCCTTATGTGCTGCTGCCATCACTTGTTTTTTGATATAACGTGGGGCTTGCGTATTGCCCTTGTGTGCTCGATATATATTGTCGAGTTCAACATTTAACGACTTGTCATCATCACTCATGAGAATTCTCTAATGCTTTTCTTAACGATTGCCTTGCGTAACGCAGGCGACTTTTTACAGTTTCAATAGGCGCATGTGTTATTCCGGATATTTCTTGCAAACCAAACCCTTCTTGCTGCAACGAAAAGGCTTCTCGTTGCGCAAATGGGAGCTCGATGAGAAGCATTCCTAATGTATCTTGTACCTTATCTTGAATATCATCCTCCGCGACCAACGTATCGATGTCAAAATCGGCTGTTTGCCATTTTGCATTACGCCGATACTCATCAATAAGCTGGTTACGCCCTAACGTAAACAACCACGCAATAAAGCGACCGTCGGTTTGATAAAGATGCTTTTTTTCAATCACTCTAAGCCAAGTACGTTGGCTTATTTCTGCTGCTAACTCTGGGTTAGCGTTGACTAACAAGAAGTGATAGAGATCTTTATGACAGTTGTCATAGAGCTTAGCAAGTAGATCGGCTTCAGCGCTTATCACATACTTTTGCATCAACCATTCATTGGTCTGTTGTGCAGAAAAAAAACCTTTCAAAGCCAATGTGATTCCCACAGACATCTCCTTAACAGGCCACTAACAAATTAGAGCCTGTTGATATTCAATAAAGAAATCAACAGGCTCTAGTATCCATTATTGCTCAAGGCTAAACTCCAGTACAACACTTAGCCCCGTTCTAACAATAGCCTCTCCATGTTCAATTCTTGGCTTATACTTCCAACGGGATAACGCTCTTTTTGCGGCTTTGTCAAAGACACGTTTAGGAGAAGAGTCTAATACGGTAACATCTTCAACCCCACCAACATCGTTAATCGTAAAAGACAATCTAACCCATCCTTCAATGCCCTTACTCGCGGCAACTTGAGGATAGCTAGGCGGCACTCTTACAATGGGGCTGACATCTCTATCTACAATTGTAGGACCAAAGTCGGTTGTAAACTCGATCTCATCGATTTTCACTTGCTGATAGTCCGTCATTAGCCCTGGATCATCATCTAGGTCAATCAGTGTCTGTTCATGTCTTGGTGGTGACTTGATTGGCACCAAAGGCTTAACCTTGTCTTTAGTAATGACTTTCACTGGCGGCTCCTGATAAATAACGCTAGGTACCGTCAGTAGATTTGCTGGTATCTCATCTACCTGATCGCTTTTGATCAGATTATACATAAGAACAAACAGCATAAATGTCACAACTGCACCTATAAAGGTGAAACTTAATATTCTTATAAAAGTCTGTATTTGGCTGGTATTGGATTCAACGACTAGCACTATCACTCTCCTTTTAAGGTGTTCATGCCATTAACGCTATCTACAAACAAAAGGGGTTAATGTTTTTCATTTTTTTCACGAGTTATCACTAAATCGCTATATACTGCCGCCATTAAAATAGATACCTAAGGTCGAGCTACAATGCCCTGGATTCAACTTAAGATAGATGTTACGGCACAGCATGCCGAGCAAGTAGGCGATATGTTGTCGGCAAATGGCGCCCTCGCGGTTACTTTTCTCGACGCCAAAGACACGCCCATGTACGAACCTAAACCAGGCGAAACATTGCTATGGCCAGATACACGTGTCGTTGGCCTATTTGACGCTGAGTTTGATATGCCTCCAGTTATTGCCAAGCTGGGTAAAGCCAGAGTGTTGAGTGAAAACTTTGTCTACAAACTCGACCCTCTTGAAGATAAAGAGTGGGAAAGAGAATGGATGGACAACTTTCACCCAACACAATTTGGAAAGAGACTTTGGATTTGTCCAAGTTGGCGGGATGTACCGGATCAAACAGCCGTTAATGTCATGCTCGACCCAGGACTTGCCTTTGGTACAGGTACCCACCCTACGACTGCACTTTGCCTGAGGTGGTTAGATGGGCTAGATCTCACCGGAAAGACAGTGGTCGACTTTGGTTGCGGCTCAGGCATCTTAGCCATTGCTGCATTAAAATTAGGCGCTAAACGAGTTATCGGAATTGATATTGACCCACAAGCGTTACTCGCTAGTAAAGACAATGCAGAGCGAAACGGCGTAGCAGATGATATCGAAGTCTACTTGCCTCAAAATCAACCCGAATTACAGGCCGATATCGTGGTTGCGAACATCCTCTCAGGTCCGTTACGTGAATTGCAAGACATCATTACCGCTTACTGTAAGCCAGACGGTTTGCTTGCTATGTCAGGTATTTTAGGTAACCAAGCGCAAGGCATCAGCGACTTATACCAAAGAGATTTTGATATGGATAGCATCGCTGTTGAAGGCGATTGGGCAAGAGTGTCAGGTATTAGAAATAACTAGTTGGTATTGACAACACCAAGGTCTGACCAGTAATCTCAGCATAAATTTTGAGCTAAGTATAAGCAAAGGTACTTGATTAATTATTAGGCTTTCATTCAAAGCCAAAAACATCTAGACTGTGCGCCGTTTTTTAGGTTGGGGAGGGGTAAAAATGCAAATTGGACCTTATCAGCTAGAGAACAACGTCATTTTAGCGCCTATGGCGGGCATCACTGATAGGCCATTTCGTCAACTTTGCAAAGAACTCGGTGCGGGTCTCGTTGTCTCAGAAATGCTGTCAAGTAATCCGGATGTCTGGAACACGCAAAAATCGAAGCTTCGCATGGATCATTCTGGCGAATCGGGTATTCGTTCAGTCCAAATAGCTGGGTCTGATTCGGCACAAATGGCAATGGCCGCAAAGTTTAATGTAGATAATGGTGCACAGATCATTGACATTAATATGGGGTGTCCAGCAAAAAAAGTGAACAAAAAAGCGGCTGGCTCCGCTCTACTTAAATATCCGGATTTAGTAAAGGATATTTTAGAAGCGGTTGTTAACGCCGTAGATGTGCCTGTGACGTTAAAAATTCGTACTGGATGGCAGCCCGAAAACAGAAATGGTGTTGAGATAGCTTCAATTGCTCAAGATAGCGGTATTCAATCACTCGCTGTTCATGGGCGAACTAAAGCCTGCATGTTTAAAGGTGAAGCTGAGTACGACACTATACGTGCGATAAAGAAAGCAGTGTCTATACCTGTGATCGCTAATGGTGATATTGAGACAGTGCAGAAGGCACAACAAGTTTTGGAATACACAGGCGCAGATGGAGTTATGATCGGCCGCGGAGCTCAAGGTAGGCCTTGGATATTTCGTGAGATTGATCATTATTTGCGAACTGGTGAGCGCTTAGACTCACCAAAAATAGCAGAGGTTCGTGACATATTGTTACGCCACATCTGCAACGTTCATCAGTTTTATGGTGAATTTTTAGGTCCTAGAATCGCCCGCAAACATGTGGGTTGGTATTTAGGCGATCACGATCCTAATCGTGAATTTCGTAAGCAATTTAATGCTATTGAGCATGCTCAAGAGCAGCTTGATGCGTTAAATAGCTATTTTAGTGTATTGGCCGATGAAATTCCGTCAAAAGAAGCCATCACCAATTGATATAAACAAGAGATCAGGTTGTATATGTTCGATCAAAATGTAACATCACCATTTACCACTACAGTAACTACGCCAGCGCAAACACAAGCGCAAAAACCTTTACGCGATTCGGTTAAACAAGCCGTCAACAAATATCTTAAACAATTAGATAACAATGATATTGAAAACCTTTATGATCTCGTACTTGCTGAGGTTGAAGCACCGTTACTTGAAGAAGTGATGACATATACACGCGGCAACCAAACACGTGCTGCTATTATGATGGGCGTTAATCGCGGTACTTTACGTAAAAAACTCAAGACATACGGCATGAATTAAGTCATACCTTATGTTTAAAAAAAGAGCACCAATAGGTGCTCTTTTTGTTTGTAACCTTTACAATATGCGCCAATTTTCTAACTGCTGCTCCAGCTGACCAGCCAGCAATAATAAGCGATACGAGGATCTACCTTAATGGCCACGCCAAAACCCATTCGTCGCGCACTACTTAGCGTGTCTGATAAAACAGGCATTGTTGATTTTGCAAAAGCTCTACAACAAAAAAACATCGAAATCCTGAGTACAGGTGGCACAGCCTCTTTGTTACGTAAAGAAGGGATTGATGTAACAGATGTGTCAGAGCATACTGGTCAAATCGAAATTATGGGAGGCCGTGTTAAGACATTGCACCCTAAGATACACGGTGGCATTTTAGGCCGACGAGACATCGATGCAGACATTATGCAAGAGCAAGAAATAGCACCTATTGATCTCGTTGTTGTTAATTTATACCCTTTCGCTCAAACAGTCGCTAATCCTGATTGTACCGTTGAGGACGCCATTGAAAATATCGATATTGGCGGCCCAACTATGGTTAGAGCAGCAGCCAAGAATAATAAAGATGTCGCTATTGTCGTCAATGCGCTTGATTATGGCCGCGTTATTGAAGAAATGAATAACAATGATGACTCTCTAACGCAAGAAACACGCTTTGACTTAGCGATTGCCGCTTTTGAACATACCGCACAATATGATGGCATGATAGCCAACTACTTTGGCACTATGGTCAATAACCATGGCGACGAAGTGAGTCCTTTCCCAAGAACCTTTAATAATCAATT
>CAZVDU010000108.1:12529-14003 GCA_964625615.1 uncultured Pseudoalteromonadaceae bacterium
ACTGCACAGGCAATTATCGATCGTCAATTTGTTGAAGTCATTATTGCGCCAGAAGCATCGGATGACGCGAAACACGTTATTTCAGCAAAAGCCAATGTGAGATTGCTAGTATGCGGCAACTGGCAAGGACAATTAACCGATGAGTTTGATATCAAACGCGTCAATGGTGGCTTACTTGTTCAAGACCGCGATTTTGGCATGGTGGAGCAAGAAGAGCTTAAAGTCGTTAGCGAAGCACAACCAACAGCACAACAACTCGATGACTTACTGTTTTGCTGGAAAGTTGCGAAGTATGTTAAATCTAACGCGATCGTTTATGCCAAAGACAACTCAACAGTTGGTGTAGGCGCGGGGCAAATGAGTCGTGTATATTCTGCTAAAATTGCGGGTATCAAAGCAGCAGATGAAAACTTAGAAGTCGCAGGTTCAGTCATGGCCTCTGATGCCTTCTTCCCTTTCAGAGATGGTATTGATGCAGCTGCCGCCGCGGGCATTAAGGCGGTTATTCAGCCAGGTGGCTCTATGCGCGATCAAGAAGTTATTGATGCGGCTAACGAACACGGCATCGCTATGGTCTTTACAGGTATGCGTCACTTTAGGCACTGAGATTAGGGTTCAACATCATGAAAAAAATATTGAGTCGTTTATTCTTCACTTTGGCTATTGCATCAACCTCAACGATAGTTGCTGCTGATCCTATAGCTGATGCTGTAGGCACCGAAAATCGAACTAGCAAAGAACGTTTGCGGGATGAATTTAGACACCCTATTCAAACATTACGCTTTTTGGGTATTGAGCCAGATATGAAGATTGCCGAAATTTGGCCTGGTGGCGGTTGGTATACCCAAATACTAGCACCTCTGGTTGCTGAAAAAGGTAAATTGTACGCAGCCCATTTCTACATTGATGAAAATTCAAATAGCTTTTTTAGCGGATCTCGCGAAGGCTTTGAAGATAAAGTAAAGAACTATGCTCCTTTCAAAAAAGTAGAAGTCACCTCTTTTAACCAGGCTGACGCTACTTTAGCCATAGCACCTGCAGGGTCTTTAGATGCAGTGTTAACATTTAGAAATGTCCATAACTGGTATATGCGTGGAGATGATAAAGGTGTCGCTAATGCCTTTGAAGTGTTTCACAAGGCACTTAAAAAAGGTGGCATTTTAGGTGTTATCGAACATCGGATGCCTGAAAACTTTGATATGCGCGAGAAGAAAAACTCAGGCTACGTAAAACAGTCCTACGTTATCGATATGGCACAGCGCGCTGGGTTTGAGCTTGTTGCATCAAGCGAACTCAATGCCAATGCAAACGACACCGCGAACCATCCTAGCGGTGTTTGGACACTCGCTCCTCGTTACCGTTTAAGCGATAAAGATAAAGCAAAATACCGCGCCATCGGCGAGAGTGATCGTATGACACTCAAATTCGTTAAGCGTTAGTCAATTAATAACCAAAAGCAGCTGAGTTAATGAAA
>CAZVDU010000109.1:0-9541 GCA_964625615.1 uncultured Pseudoalteromonadaceae bacterium
GATCGTGAGTGCTACCTGCCAAAAAAACTTGCTTACCTTGAGGGTTGTACGTTTGATTAAGTTTATTACTATGTTCTTCGCTTGTAGGCGTAGCGATGTCGAACTTGATGTTATTGGTCAATATCAAATTTTCTGCTGGTATACCGAGGTGTATATAGTTATCGAAGTCTCGTTGTCCTTGCGCACAAACGAGTGATAGTTTGTTTAGCATAGGTGTAAAAAGAGAAGAGACTTTTTTGTATCCTTTGGTCGATCTATCCGTCATTCGAGCGTTAATCACTATTGTGGGAATACCTTTTTTCCAACACTGGTGAATCAAAATCGGCCAAAGCTCAACTTCTGTAATCAACAACGCTGAAGGTTTTATCTTTGCCAACGCTAAGCTAACAAAAAGCGAGAAGTCGTAGGGGAGATAACAATGTTGAACGCGATCGCCAAAGAGTTGTATAACTCTTTGCGAGCCAGTCGGGGTTGTTGTTGTCACAGTGATTGTAAGGTCTGGATCCTTTTTTAACAGTCTCTTTATCACCAACGACGCAGCGACAACTTCGCCGACAGAGACACAATGAATCCAGATACCTTGTGTTTTGAACTGCCCTGATATTAAGCCAAACCGTTCGAGTTTTCGAAGGGTATAGCCCTTGGAGCCAAGTAGGGTTTTTACAAACATATGGAGTATTAACAGCGGCGTTATTATCGCCATAATGCAAGTGTAGAGTACAAGTGCAGTTTTATGCTTGGCACTGGGCTTAAAACGGGTGCTCATAAGGCTTTTTATATGTCTGTTTATAGTCGGGTTTTATATTTAGTGCCTATGATACCTAGCTAAGTCATGAACAGGTAGTGTTCCGATTGTTATCTTTGATGTTTAGGGTAGAACGCATAACGAAAAATGCCGTTACTTCTTATAGAGCTGTTCAAGAAACTTTTGTGAATTTAATGATTTAGGTAAATTTAATAATCTTTGTATTGTTAAGTAGTGTATATTGACAACAGGCCTTTCATGAGTTGATGCTCGGCAGAGCCTAAAATTTTAGGTTAAGTAAATTCTCACGAGTCCGATATCATAGGTTAAAGTTGCATTATCCATTTAGTCTTCGTAAAAGGTTGATACAAATTGGTATATTTTCTGTCCAAAACAAAATCTTCTCGCTATTCTTAAGTAGTGTAAGTATCAATGATGGAGTTGTGTGAGTGTTTAAAGGCTATCGCCTAAAAGCTAGGAATATTGGCGTCACTCTTATACTAGGATTGAGCCTCACGCTTTTTTCTGTGAAATCGATAGCGGTAACGATAATCGCTAATGCCTCCGTTGCCGACTCAATGTTAAGTAAACAAAGTTTGCGACGGATTTTTATCATGCGCCAAACTAAATGGCCTGTAGGATCACCTATTAAGGTCTTTGTCATGGAGCAAGACTCCGACTCACATCAAGCCTTTTGTAAGTCAATGCTAGGGCTTTTCCCTTATCAACTCGAGCGGCAATGGAATAAGTTAGTTTATTCCGGTTTGGGTGAAGCGCCTTATGTCGTTGATAGTGATCAAGCTATGATAGATCAGATAGCAGCTACACCGGGCGCAATAGGCTATGTTATGGAGTATCAACCTAGGGATGGTATAAAGGTAGTTACTCTTGAAGGAGCGAACATCAGTGATTAGATACATTAATAAACGAGTTATTGTTTTAGTCGCATCAATGATGCTTCCTTTGATAGGTAAAGCTGAACTTGCGAATGGGAATTGGCATGGTTTTGTCGCACAAGGGTTAATTAGGACAAACGATACGTCGTTCGTTGATCCTGAACAGGAGTTCAGCCCTAAACTCACAGAGTTAGGTATTAACGGATCAATAAACTTAACCTCCACTATAAGGCTAGCAGGGCAAGGTGTTTATTTAAACGGCGGCAATCGTTATCCAGAAGGCAAACGTCTTGACTATTTATTTTTAGACTTTGATCTATATGACAATGCGTCATTGAATTTGAACTTACACCTAGGTAGATACAAGAACTATCATTGGTTGTATTCTGCCACCAGAGATGTCCCGCATACGCGTCCCTCTATCATATTGCCTCAGTCTGTTTATTTTGATGGTTTTAGGGATATAGCTGTTGGCAGTGATGGGGCCGCGGTAGTTGGTGGTTACAGTAATCGTTTAGGGGAGTGGGAATTCAATTGGAGTTATGGAAACTCACCGATAGGGCGCGATCAAACGCGAATATTCTTTAGTGATCTTTCGACTGGCGATATTGATCAAGATTTTACCCATCAACTCAGTGTATTTTTGCGTCCTAATGCGGGACCGTTACAAGTTGGGATCAGCCTTCTCGATTCAGACTTTACTTATAATGCTGGTGAACAGGATCCACTTATCGGAGGGGCCGTGACAGTCCAGCGATTTATGCTGACTATGCAATACGCTGCTGAAAAATGGGACCTAACAAGCGAAATACTGCAAGAAAGGGTTTTCTTGAGGGATATTATTGCGCCTGGCTTTGCGCGTGACTCATTTGGGCAAGGTGGTTATGTGCAAGCACGTTATTTTTTGAATCCGAAAATTACATTATTGGCTAGAATAGATATATTGGACTCGGATAAAGATGATCGCAATGGCACACAGTTACAAGCAACGACAGGTGTTCCGAATTATTTTGGCTTTCATGACACGGGAACCCTGGGTTTAACTTGGCATATGAGAGACAACTTTAGACTTCAAGCTGAATATCATCGTGTCCGTGGGGCAGGGAGAATAACACCGGCTATTTTCCAAGACGTCGCCAATAATTCTGAAGAGTACAACAACGTGGTCGCTCTGCAAGCAACCTATTGGTTCTAGGAGAGACTGGCCATATGAAGCCCTTTGTTAGTTTGCCCTTCAAAATGCTGGCATTGCTGATCACTATGCTCTTGATGACTGGCGCGCTAGTTACTTGGCTGTGGGTAGTTAAAATTCAAGATGACTTCGATTGGCAACAGTTACAAAAAAGACAGCTTGTTATCCAACAATATGAGTTACTACACGAAATTGTACGTAATCGTATCGAGACCTCCTTAGAATCTTATGTACAACTTAAAATCGGGGATAACGGCCATTTAACGAGCATTGTTGAAGGATTAAATACTGAGTTTGATTTCTTGCAGTTACAATGGAATATGAGTGACCTATGGCTGTTAGACAATAAGTTTGGTGTGTTATTCGCCTCGACAGAGGTGAGTGATGATGTGACTAATCTAATGGCGGAAACGATTGAGCTGCAGGCACCAATGTCTCGTATTATCTGTCATGTAGAATGTGACTTATTGCTTTCACTGCCGGTGCTGACCAATGATGGTGAAGTAGTTTACCTATCTGTCAGTCATTCCATGCTCGAAGTCTTAGCGTTTCTGAATCAATCAACGGGCGCAGATTTGGCGATTGTATCAACCAATCAAGGAAGTTTTTCAGGAAAAGAGCTCGTTAATGATCTGGTCGTTTTGCCCCCACTATCCCCTGCGTTAAGGGAACAAATGGATAGTATCATTGATGCAGCCGATGGCGCACTAAATATGAATACCCTGCTTAACTTTGGCGCCCGTATAACACATCAAGACGTGCATTATCTGGCGAATGTGGTTCCTCTTAATAGGAATGAAGGCAATAACTTTATCTTTTTGGTTGAAGATATTTCTACCTATGTTGCCAGCCATCAACGCATACAAACTATCGCTTTTGTCATTGCTCTGACCTTGTTCATTACCTTAAGTGTATTGATGTTATTGATGACCTATAAAGTGCGCGTTCGTATGTTAAGACTCGCGAGAAACCTGCCATTATTGGCAGAACACGATTATCAAGCGTTTAGAGACAACAAACCGGAACCTAGCCGTTGGTTAATGGATGAAATTGATTATTTAAATGACTCTGCGGAGAAGTTGACTGATGAATTGGAGTTCTTGGATAAGGAAATAGAACAACGTACACGTGAACTCGAAAATATTGCCATGTACGACTTGATTACAGGCTTACCTAATCGAAACATGCTTAACTTTCAGTTGCGTAAGGCGTTTAAATCACTGAATAGTAACAGTGATTATGTAGGGCTACTTTTCCTAGACCTTGATGACTTTAAGAAGGTCAATGATAGCCGAGGGCACAGTACAGGCGATACCCTTTTACAAGAAGTATCAAAGCGTTTAAAGAAAGCTGTCAGCCCTACAGATATTGTTTGTCGTTTTGGCGGTGATGAGTTTTTAGTGATGGTGCCCTCTGTCGAAAATGCTCAACAACTCAAATCATTAGCTAGCCACATTCTCACGAAATTTAGAGAGCCTATTCAGCTCGACAATAGTCGGTTTTATATGTCGACAAGTATTGGCATCTCAATGACGAATGAAAGTGATTGCAGTACTGAAGACTTAATTCGTCAAGCTGATGTCGCTATGTATGATGCCAAAGATAAAGGGGGCTCGGCTTATGAGATTTTTGACAACGACATGTATGAGCGTGTCGCCAAGAAAGTCCTGCTTGAAAGTGAAGTTCGAGAAGCTTTAGAAGACGAACACTTTTTCTTCGCACTACAACCTCAAATTGACATCAACACTGGCAAACTGATGGGCTTTGAAGCCTTACTGCGTTGGAAGCATCCTGTTCGTGGGATGATAGCGCCTGATGATTTTATTCCTGTGTTAGAAAACTCTGAACATATGATTGTTTTGGGATATTGGGGGCTAAAACGTAGCTTCGATATTTTACAAAATATGGCATTGGCAGGCTTTGGCCGACAAAAGATAGCCGTGAATATGTCGGCATCTCAGTTCCTCGACCCTGAACTTCTTCCCTTTCTCAAAGAGCTTTTAGATCAATATACGGTATTGCCTGAACAGCTAGAGTTGGAGTTGACTGAACGCTCCCTGGTTGTTGATTTTGACCGAACATTGGATGTCATGAAAGACATCCGTGCTCTTGGTGTTACCTTCTCCATTGATGATTTTGGTACAGGCTATTCATCGCTAAGCTACCTGAAGAAAATGCCCGTTGATATTATTAAGATAGATCGAAGTTTCATTACCGGAATGATGGATAATAAAGCCGACATGCAGATTGTTGAATCGACTGTAGGTATGGTACGAAGCCTAGATATGCAGGTGATTGCCGAAGGTGTTGAAACACGTGCCCAGCTCCGCCAACTTAGAGGGTACGAGTGTGAAATGGCGCAAGGCTACCTTTTTTCTAAGCCTATTGCAGAGTCAGATTTATTGGACGTTTTGGCAAAAGATTGGAAGAAAGGTGCCTGGATCGGGATTGATTTGTAGTCGTTTTAATGTTTTCGTAATCGAAAAGTTACAGGCTTTTTCTTCCGTAAGGCAATAATTAGGCAGTATGCACTGAGTTCTGCCTGTATAATAACCGCCTCTTTTCTTTGAGTTGGCATACAGCTAATTCGCTAGGCGATATCTGCTCCGTTATACTCATTTCACACATTCCGTAGGAGAGCAAAACGTGACTCAAGCATTTACTGATTACCTTCAAAACCAACTGAACGACTTGCATGAGCAAGGTTTGTTCAAAAATGAGCGCGTAATAACGAGTCAACAACAAGCCAATATCCAAACGACCAGTGCGCCAAATGTATTGAACTTTTGTGCGAATAACTACCTTGGCTTAGCGAATAATGAAGAGCTGATAGTCGCTGCTAAGGAAGGTTTAGACAGTCATGGTTTTGGTATGGCGTCAGTACGCTTTATTTGTGGTACACAGGATATCCATAAGACGTTAGAAAACAAGTTGAGTGGCTTTTTAGGGACTGAAGATACGATATTGTACCCATCATGCTTTGATGCCAACGGTGGTTTGTTTGAGACAATACTGACGGCGGAAGATGCTATTATTTCAGATGCGCTGAACCACGCCAGTATTATCGACGGCGTGCGTTTATCCAAAGCCCAACGTTATCGTTATGCTAATAACAATATGCAAGAGCTCGAAGAGCAATTGCAAAAAGCAACAGAAAATGGCGCTCGGTTCAAGTTGATTGCCACTGACGGCGTGTTTTCAATGGATGGTATTATTGCTGATCTTGGCGCTATCTGTGATTTGGCTGACAAATATGGCGCTATGGTGATGGTCGATGATTGTCATGCAACAGGGTTCATTGGTGATAATGGTCGTGGCAGCCATGAATATTGCGACGTTATGGGACGCGTAGATATCCTCACGGGAACTTTAGGTAAAGCACTCGGCGGTGCATCTGGTGGCTATACATCGGGTAAGAAAGAAGTCATCGCTTGGTTGAGACAACGTTCTCGCCCCTACTTGTTCTCTAATTCAGTTGCGCCAGCTATTGTCTCAGCGTCGATTAAAGTGATGTCTATGCTTGAACAGGGTGATGATCTGCGGGCTAGGTTAAGAGCGAATAGTGAACGTTTTAGAACACGTATGAGCGAAGCAGGCTTTACGCTGGAAGGCAAAGATCATCCTATTATTCCAGTCATGTTAGGTGATGCTAAGTTAGCGAGTGAAATGGCTGATAAGATGCTTGAACGCGGTGTTTATGTCGTTGGCTTTTCTTTCCCTGTAGTCCCGAAAGGGAAAGCACGTATTCGAACACAAATGTCAGCGGCTCACAGCTTAGAGCAAGTTGATTTTGCAGTTGATGCTTTCATCGCTGTTGGAAAAGAGTTAGGAGTCATTTGATGCGTGCTTTAGCTAAATTACATGCCGAGCCTGGCATTTGGATGACGGAGGCTGAAAAGCCGAACATGGGTCACAATGACTTGCTGATTAAGATCCGAAAAACAGCTATTTGTGGCACAGATATGCATATCTATCATTGGGATGACTGGTCACAAAAAACGATTCCGGTGCCTATGACTGTGGGGCATGAATATGTCGGCGAAGTCGTTGATATGGGACAAGAGGTACGGGGTTTTGCTGTTGGTGATCGTGTGTCAGGTGAAGGCCATATAACCTGTGGACATTGCAGAAACTGTCGAGCCGGTCGTCGTCATCTTTGTCGTAATACATTAGGTGTTGGTGTGAATCGTGAAGGAGCTTTTGCTGACTATTTGGTCATCCCTGCGTTTAACGCTTTTAAGATACCTGACAACATCTCCGACGATTTAGCCTCTATATTTGACCCTTTTGGTAATGCTGTTCATACGGCTCTGTCATTTGATCTCGTTGGCGAAGATGTCTTGATCACAGGCGCTGGACCTATTGGTATTATGGCTGCTGCGGTTGCTAAACATGCTGGTGCACGCTTTGTAGTTATTACCGATGTGAATCCTTATCGCCTTGAGTTAGCTTCTAAAATGGGCGCTACTCGGGCCGTTAATGTTGCACAGGAATCGCTTAAAGACGTTATGGACGATTTAGGGATGACAGAAGGCTTTGATGTCGGGTTAGAAATGTCGGGTGTTCCTGTCGCGTTTAATGATATGTTGGATAAGATGAATCATGGCGGCAAAGTTGCCATGTTAGGCATACCACCCGGCGAGACAGCCATTGATTGGAATCAGGTGATCTTCAAGGGGCTAATCATTAAAGGTATATACGGCCGTGAAATGTTCGAAACATGGTATAAGATGGCGAGTTTGATTCAAGGTGGGCTTGATTTGTCGCCTATCATCACCCATCAGTTTGATGTGAGTGAATTTCAAACTGGCTTTGAAACTATGGCATCTGGTCAGTCGGGTAAGGTTATCCTCAACTGGGGTTAGAGTTTTTCTTAAAAGAGGTATTGCAATGAGCGAAGTCGCAATGCTGCGCCACTTAAATGTAGAAAGCGCAGCTGAAATGCTAAAGAACGACGATATTTGTGTTGTAGACAATCGTGATTTGCAATCCTATGAAACACGCCATATTGATGGAGCAAAGCATCTGTCAAATGACAACATACAAGCGTTTTTGGAAGAAGCAGATCACACTAAACCTGTTATCTGTTGCTGTTATCACGGTCATAGTAGTCAGCAAGTTGCCCAGTTTTTGCTGCAACAGGGTTTTACCAATGTCTATAATCTTGATGGTGGTTTTGAAGCTTGGCGGTCGCAATTTCCAGATACGCTCTAATTGGAGCAACGACAAGTCCCTCTTTATGTTGCCACTAACGTTGTGGAAATCCACCTATTGCATGCTCAATATCAACGATGAATGACGATAACCAACCTCTTATACTAGTCAGCTTCCAGCAAGAAAGCCCATCACGCCTGCTGATACATTTCTTAGTGAGTAAGGGGATTGATGTAAGTTATCAGTTCTTGAAGACTGACATCGGTCATGCTGTTGTTCTTAATAATGCAACGCAAAAGGACGAAGCTATTGAGCTTGTAAAGGCTTTTTTATCGGAGTCAGATCACAGAAAATTTCAGCAAGAGGCTTGGGAATCCGGACAATCCGTCAGATTAAGATCTGATCATCAGTTTGATTGGCTGAAGGTTAAAGGTGGGTTGTTCTCAGTGCCTTTTACTAGCCTGATTTTATGTGTTTGTATTGTTGTTTACTTATCATCAATCATGGGGTGGCATTGGTTTATTTTTAGTCATCTACAAATGCTGCCATTAAGTGTATTAGCGGAGAGCGGTCAGTGGTGGCGGTTGTTAGGCCCTGCTCTTTTTCACTTTACTGCCTTACATATTATTTTTAACCTACTCTGGTGGTGGACATTAGGACAACAAATTGAGCGTACCTTGGGTACGAGTAGTTTATTGTTGATTTTCTGTGTGACCGCCATCATTCCTAATATTTTGCAGAGCTGGGTGTCTGGTCCTAACTTTGGTGGGCTATCGGGGGTTGTGTATGGCTTATTCGGTTTTGTTTGGTGGTTAGGTTGGTTGAAGCCGAAATGGGGTCTCGGTCTACCCAAGTCTGTTATTGGGTTTATGTTAGTCTGGCTTGTCTTGGGTTATGCTGATGTTCTTTGGGTAACAGTTGCCAACACAGCACATACAGCTGGCCTAGTCAGCGGTTGCCTATTAGCGTTGCTATGGAGTCAGCTTAAGCCTGTAAACCCTACGTAACCTCGTTTAAGTCGACTCGAATAGCCGAGAACGGGAGGACTGAACTACCCTTGATACAAGTATTTTGTAAAAATGACATCCTTAATCATTTCTGAGCCCGCTTCTTTTTTCATCAAGGCTCTCAGCGTCTCAAGACACATCCTGCGGATGTCTTCTCGACCTGTAAGCGATTTAATTTTGTCTTCGGGCTGGCGCCCAAAAATCTCAATAGCTGTTGAGCGTAACAAAGGTGAATGATGTTCCGCTATCTCAATATCGTCTACGTCTTCGAGAAGTAATTCAACGGTAATTCGAACATAGCCGAGGTTTTTTGCACCTGTGCTTAAGTAGTTAGTGACAATATCAGGTTCAAGCCCATAGTAAGCAACGGCTTGTTGCGCTGATGCCTGCGAAATAGGTAGAGCCAACATCATAAGGGCGATAATCTTAAACAGTTTATTCATTTAGTGATGTTTACTCTCAAGGTTGTTACAAAACTCGTTATGATCATAGCAATATTTTCAAAGCTCGCTAAACAATTTACGCACCAACTTTAGTCTATAGCCAA
>CAZVDU010000109.1:9641-13909 GCA_964625615.1 uncultured Pseudoalteromonadaceae bacterium
AACCATTCTTTCCCGCTTAATATCGAGTCCCGATGGTGTGCCCCAGCAGATATTTCTATTGGCGATGCCAAGTTAAAAAACTGGCTTTTATCGACAGGTTCTTTGACGGAAAGGTTACAATCTCACTGCCGCCAATTCACTGTATCCGTCATTGGTCAGGGAGAAGCTGAATTGTTGGACGATGAAAAGTTACAACTAAATGGGCGAGAGCAAGAGTGGATAATACGCGAAGTGATCCTCTCTGGTGATGACGTACCTTGGGTTTTTGCGCGTTCCGTACTACCAAAAAGTGAACTGGACGGAAGCTTAAGCCGCTTTGCAAAACTAGGGAATAAGCCGTTGGGTCAAGTAATTTTTAATGATGTACAATTTGAACGTTTACCTATACAAATAACGCAGCTTGAGGCAACTAATCCATTATTAAAGCATTTATCTATCGCGTCAGATAACCCTTTGTTTGGTCGTCGGTCACTGTTTCGTTATCGACAATCTCGATTGTTGGTGGCAGAAATTTTTCTGCCTCAATCGCCAGCTTATAGCCGGACACAGTTATGACAGTACCACTGAACGCATTTTATAAACTTATGCGAGCCGACAAACCCATAGGGACGTACCTGCTGTTATGGCCGACGCTGTTAGCGCTATGGTTTGCGAGTGAAGGCTTGCCTGATCTCACTATTTTAGCCATATTTGTTGTTGGTGTATTTATTATGCGTTCAGCTGGTTGTGTTATTAACGACATTGCCGATAGAAAGATAGATGGACACATTAAAAGAACAGCACAGCGCCCACTGGTAAGTGGAGAAGCGACGACCAAGCAGGCAGTGGGGTTGTTCATTGGCTTGGTTATTTTAGCCTTTTTCTTGGTGCTCCTGCTAAATTGGCAAACTGTGGTGTTGTCTATAGGGGCATTGGTGTTAGCGTCGTGTTACCCCTTTATGAAGCGCTTTACTTATTTGCCGCAGTTTGTATTGGGTGCGGCGTTTAGCTGGTCCATACCTATGGCATTCATGGCGGTGCAGACAGATGTGCCTAATTGGAGCTGGTGGCTTTATTTGGCTAACTTGATATGGACGGTTGCTTACGATACGCAATATGCAATGGTCGACCGTGATGATGATGTTACTGTCGGCGTTAAGTCTACCGCTATACTGTTTGGGAAATATGATCGGCTGATTATTGGTCTCTTACAACTAGCTGTTATTGCTATTATGAGTGGTATTGGTTTTTTACAAAGTTTCACAATAAGCTACTTTGTGAGCTTGGTGCTAGTAGCCATGTTATTTATTTATCAACAAGTGCTAATTAAAAATCGTGAAAGACAAGCTTGCTTTAATGCGTTTTTGAATAACAATTATGTAGGTCTAGTGTTGATTTTGTCGATCATCAATCAGTATTCGAATTGGGTTTAGGGGCAAAATGTGAGTAATTGGTTAAGTACATTATGTAGTCCAGCGAAGCGCTTAATGTCTCAATTGAGGTATTCGCTTAAGTTTACGATAGTGAGTCTAATTTTTCTTATTCCTCTCACGATTAGTGCTTTTTTACTTCAGTATGAGTATTCCCATTCCATTCGCTTCACTAAGCAAGAGCTGATAGGCCTGTCAGTTATTAAGGAGACATCGCAAGAATTGAGTGCTGTTTCGTCTGCTATTATTCTTAATCGGACTGTCGAAGACGCAGTTGCACAAACCACGATGAGTGGAAGACTAGCTGAACTTGATGTACTTGACAGTGATGAAGCAAAAAAAGCGTTTACAGCTTATAAAGAAATCTCAGAGACCGGCTCTCCCACGCAAATGTTTGATGAGCTGTTGGTGTTTAAGCAGGCCATAGCCGATTATAGTAACCTCGAATTAGACCTAGAGCTCGACACAAGTTACCTCATATCAACATTAGTCGACACATTGCCAAGGTTGCAGGGGCAATTTGTGACAACGGCTTCTTATGCCGCTGAAGTGACACAACAAGGGCGTTTTACTGCGGACAGCTTTATTAATCTTTCAAATGTTAATCTAGCACTACCTGAAGCAATAGGTGTCGTTGGTCATAATCTTAACGTTGCATACTCTGCCAACGCTGAATTGCGCAGTCGTATAGGCAATGATTGGTCTACGTTAGAAGCGAACTTAGAGGAATATCAAGACTGGGTTCAAACTCAAATCCTTGATCCAGATACAATTCAAGTTGAGTACAGCGAGCTGGTTAGGCGTAGCGAAGCGTTGAATGCTGAGTTGTCTGGCTTTGGTAAATCACTATTACCTGTGTTAACAAAGTTATTAGATCAAAGAATTGATGATGCGAGTACCAAGAATATCTTTGTGATGGCAATTTCAACAATTGCTGTTGGCCTCGCTATCTACTTATTCTTGGGTATGTACTTCTCTGTAACGGACAACATTAAAGATGTTGTTATGACGGTGCATTGTATTGCTGATGGGGATTTAACGGCGAGAATCAAGGTACAAAGCCGTGACGAAATGTGTGCGATTGCCGTCGACACGAACCAAATGGCCGAGAATTTAGAACACTTAGTACAGCGTATTAGTAGTGCTATTGATACGTTAAGTGACTCGGCAACCAGTCTTAAGAATGTAACGGAGCAAACAATTCAAGGCGTGAATGCTCAAAAGACAGAAACGGATGCTATTTCAACGTCTATGCAAGAACTAACAGTTGTCGCGTCGAAAGTAGATAACAATTCAGCGACGGCATCTGAATCTGCAACTGTTGCTGAGAATGAAGCAAAAGAAGGAATGCATCTTGTCGAGCGGTTACAATCTGTTATGCGAGATATGCAAACCGAGTCGAGTCGCTCTCAAGATGCGCTAAATCGTTTGGTAAAAGACAGTAAGGACATTGGTTTGGTGTCCAATGGCATCAACGAGATTGCTGAACAAACAAACTTATTGGCATTAAACGCCGCGATAGAAGCCGCTCGCGCCGGTGAACACGGGCGAGGATTCGCCGTTGTTGCTGATGAAGTACGCACCTTGGCTAAGCGTACACAAGATCAAACGGGTCAGATACATGACATCGTCAGCAAGCTACAACAAGCGACGCAAGATACACATGCCAGTATGGAACAAAGTCGAGAGCAGATGGACTTGAGTGTAAAAGAGTCGACAGTCGTAGGCGATGCGCTGATGCGTATTACGGATGTTATTGGCACGATCAATACGGTCAGTACCGAGATTTCAAGTGCGGCGACGAATCAGAGCCGCGTGACTAATCAAGTAGCCGACCAAGTGGGTCACATTGCTAATATTTCCGAAAGCACCAAAGAAGGCGCCGAGAATACCAATCAATCGGCTGATAATTTGCTGTCATTGGTTAAAACATTGCGTAATGAACTTGCCAGCTTACAGAAGGGCGTTTAGCGGGCTTTTTACCTGAAAAGCTGCTACTACGCAGTAAATATTACCGTAAACACATCATCAATATCTTTAGTTGTGGTTATTTTTCCACACATTGCCTCTAACGTATTGCCAAATTATGGGATAACTCACATACTCATTTATCCTATGAATGGGTAATCCCAAACCCATACAGGTTGAACCATACTCAATAGCGTTTACTCGGCATTGAGTTGCAGCAGGCAACGGTTCAAAAAGGATAGGACATAATAATGTCTTTAAGCGGGTGTGGCGTTCAATGTCATTCAATGAATGGGCTGTTATCGAGCCTTTTGAATACGTTGAGGTTGATACCGTTTTCTTCGAATGATGAGCGTGAATGTATGAAGGAGGGTGTGGTTTGGATGGGCAGTGGCTTAGCCTTGAAAATGAGTATGTCGTTAAAGGGCTTATTGCATTAGGTGTTGCCCTATTTGCTGCCTTTCTTGCGCGCTTTTTCTCTTTTGGCACCGAACTGCGCAAACTCCAAAGTGGCGTATTACATCGCGCTAACGAGCCTAATGACAGCATAAAGGCCTTTATAGCCGCCGATGATGAAGATGGTTTAAGAAAGTATATTGACGGGCTAGGCTCCAATGATGAAAAAATAGCCGCCCGTGACGATACGGCTGTCTATCGCCTATACCTGGGTTTTGGCAAAGACGCGACAACTTTGTCGCACTATAAAAAAGCGCTGAAATCGCTGAATGGGTGGTTAAGCCGTCTGCTTAACAGCAAGCCACATTTTGGGTCAAGTGATGGTCAATACACCGCTCGCATACGCGATATGTTGACCGAAAACAGCTTTATCTTCTGCCTTAAACTTGCCCTTATTTACCCTATGGCCTTTCTTTTGTTGAGCTGGTTGTTGGG
>CAZVDU010000110.1:0-12487 GCA_964625615.1 uncultured Pseudoalteromonadaceae bacterium
CTCACTTAAACACCCCACAAAACAAAAAGACCATATGCCATATAAGCAAAGGCGATAATATTTAACACGTACTGCATTACAGCTCTTAAGCGAACAGGCTTCACATAATCAGTAAGTACCTGCCACAACCCAATTTGAACGTGAAGCATTATTGAAACAAGGGCCGCAGCCGTAAATACTTTCATGCCTACAGGTGCAAAAAGCCCTTGCCATATTTCGAAGGTAATTGTTGGTGTAGTAATAAAAAACCAAGCCATATAAAGAGAAAATACGGTCATGATAAGTGCTGTTGTTCGCAAAGTAACAAAGTCTTGAACCCCGTTACGTTTTAAACCTGCTTGATTAGTTACCATAAGACAACTCCTACAACTACTGTTAATACAAACCAAAGAACGAAGCTAACAATAGCACTTGTATTACCAGCATCTAACTCTTCCCAATGCCCCATATCCATTACGATATGACGAATACCCACGATAACGTGGTAGATCAGAAGAGAAATGGTGCCTACGGAAATGATCTTGCCGATGATGCCTCCCATCACTTCGCGAACTAAATCAAAGCCTTCGCTCGATTGCAGAGCAGTAGCCCAAGCCCAAATAATGAATACCATAGCAATGAACATTCCTACACCCGAAACCCGATGAAGAATTGACGCTATTGCTGACGGAGGGAAACTAATTGTACTAAGTTGTAGATTGACTGGTCTTTGTTTTTTCACAACTATTACCTGTAATACCTTATGTAAGTATTGTTGTAGAACACCAAAATCTTAAAAAGCTTTCAAAATCATGGGCTCTATTTCAAGTGACTTTGTTAAAATAATGTTTATGTTTTGTGAATAAATATAAACGTTATTAGCCATCGTTTGCAGGCTCCGAAGTATATAGTCGCATTTGGATAATTACAATTTTTGTTACAAGTTAAAAATTGAAAACCATTCAAAATAACTCTCTGTTTTGTATAAGGAACGTTCAAACGATATGCACTTTTCGGAAAACAAGCTGCTTGAAATTACAGAGCTTCAAGAACCCAGTTTGCTATCTGATGTAATACATTATGCTACCCGCAGAGTGAGAATATAGATCAATAAAACATAAACATCTAAATATTAATGCAAGTTAGCCTTCCTTCATATGAATTATGTTAAATCAAAATCCACTGTACTTGAAAGCAAATCAGCACCTGAGTTCAAACGAAGGTAACAAATTAAAGAACATTATAACGATTCCGTCATAAGCCTCAGGTTACTAAAACAAACTGAACCTTTTTGCTATATTTACTCGTACAGATTGCATTGGTGAAAATTTAGCGTAGGTTTGGATATTTATTCATCAGATTTGTATTAGAATTGACTTAAGGTTTCAATATAAGTACAAATAGCGGCAATTTTTTACTGTTAAATGGGGTCTATGGCCCTACACAGATTCACGCATATCCTTTGAGGAGATTTCATATGGCAGAACAAAACGCCATTCTAAAAGTTGGTGACAAAGAAGTTGAACTACCCGTACTAACGGGCACTGCAGGGCATTCAGTCATTGATGTTCGCAGTCTTGGTGCGAGTGGCTATTTCACCTACGATCCCGGCTTTATGGCAACAGGTTCATGCGAATCAGAGATCACTTTTATTGATGGCGCAAAAGGCATACTGCTTCATCGAGGATACTCTATTGAAGAATTAGCACGTGATGCAGACTACCTAGAAGTCGTTCATATGTTGTTGCATGGAGAAGCTCCTGATGCCGAGAGCTACAAGGAATTCAAGAAAACCATCACTATGCATACTATGGTGCATGATCAAGTAAACAACTTTTTCCGAGGCTTCCGCCGTGACGCGCACCCGATGGCGATGTTATGTGGAACCGTTGGTGCTATGGCATCGTTTTATCATGATGACTTAGATATTTCAGATTCTGAACAACGTATCCGCAGCGCTTATCGTTTAGTCGCAAAAATGCCAACACTCGTAGCAATGTGCTACAAATATAGCATTGGACAACCTTTTGTTTACCCTTCAAACGAATTGTCTTATGCAGAAAACTTCCTCAACATGATGTTTTCTGTTCCAGCTGAGAAATACAATATCACGCCAGCAGTTGCACGTGCTATGGATCGTATCTTCACCTTGCATGCTGACCACGAACAAAACGCTTCAACATCTACTGTTCGTTTGGCGGGTTCATCTGGTGCTAACCCTTATGCATGTATTGCAGCAGGTGTAGCTTCCTTATGGGGACCTGCTCATGGTGGTGCAAACGAAGCATGCTTAACCATGCTTGAAGAGATTGGGTCTGTTGACCGTATTCCTGAATTCATTAATAAAGCGAAAGATAAGAGTGATCCTTTCCGCTTGATGGGCTTTGGACATCGTGTTTATAAAAACCACGACCCGCGGGCAACAGTTATGCGTGAAAGCTGTCATGAGGTTCTAGCCGAGTTGAATGTCCAAGATCCTCTCCTTGATGTAGCGATGGAACTAGAGCGTATTGCATTAAGTGACGACTACTTTGCAGAGAAGAAACTCTTCCCTAACGTTGACTTCTACTCTGGTATTGTTCTTAAAGCGATTGGTATTCCGACCAACATGTTCACTTGTATCTTCGCATTAGCGAGAACGGTAGGTTGGATATCTCATTGGCATGAAATGCTGAGCCAACCTGGTCAAAAGATTGGTCGCCCTCGTCAGTTATACACAGGTAGTGAGCAACGCACCTACGTAAAAATAGATAAGTAACCTTTTTAGCTTAGTGTTTCATTAAGGCGCATGCATTGCGCCTTTTTTATATGCTTAAGTTAATTTAAGGAGGAACCTAGAACCTCTTATTATCGCTTACATGCAATTCATAGGTCGTAAACTTACTACCTAGAAGCTCACTCTCATATACTCTGCTCGCCAATCTGTTTAGGAATTTATATGTAGGACGCGTATGTAACAAATGAATGCATACGGTTTTATGACCAAAGCCTTTCGCCCAGCCTATAATGTCAACAAAAACACGTTTACCAACTCCCCAATACTTATCATCAATAACGATGGCTATCTCATAACCTTCATTTTCATATTGGATTCCACACCAACCTGCCAACATGCTATTAATCATTACGGCTCGTACTTTGCATCCATCAACTTGATTGACTCTCACTTTGTCTAGCATCCACCTTTCTGCTTCAACGGCATCAAATAACACATGATCGACAAGATGCTCTCTTGTTGTCTGCTTATTCAATATTGGAAGAAAATCTTGTGGATCAACGTCTTGAAATTCAACATAGTTAATTTCAACCACTTACTCACCTCTTTAATATCAAGTTTTTTCAAATAGCAAGACGTCAATAATACCATCATTCTATCACCACATTAGTACTTGACTGATTTACTCAACCTTATACTTGACTAAAACAGTCAAGTATAAGAAAATGCGTGCACCTTATTTCTGAGAGACTCATGATGAAATTAACCTCTAAAGGTCGCTATGCGGTCACGGCTGTATTAGATGTTGCGTTACATGCGAAGGCCGGTCCAATTACCTTGGTCGATATATCCGAACGCCAAGAGATATCATTGTCTTATCTAGAGCAGCTTTTTTCACGGTTACGTCGACACGGTATTGTAAATAGTGTCAGAGGGCCAGGTGGTGGTTATATACTCGGCAAAGCTATTCATGAAATAACCATAAGCGATATCATTGTCGCCATTGACGAACCTGTTGATGCAACACGATGCAAAGGTATGGCTGACTGCCAAAGTGGTGTTCAATGTTTAACACATAGTTTATGGGTAGATTTAAGTGACCGTATATACTCTTTTTTAAATGACATTACATTATCAGATTTAGTTGAAAAACAAGAAGTTAAATCTGTTGCTCACCGTCAAGATTTAAATTCACATAGCTCATCTAGCCAAGCTAGAACACCTTTAGACAATGAAATAGATATCCGAGTTAGATCATAATCTGTTAATGCTTTTTACTTATCGAAAACAGCAAATAGCAGGACAAATACAGCATAAAAGTGATAAACTTTTGCGCCAAAATTTTAGCTGAAGTAAAGACAGCATTTGTGGTCTATTGAAGAACAGCAATTGACAGAGAAATGGTTATCCCCCCTATCTGTATATAATGAGAACATAACATGAGTGAACAAATCGAACAGGCGTTAAATAGAGAATACGAAGCAGGCTTTGTTTCAGATATTGCCTCTGACACCTTTGCGCCAGGTTTAGATGAAGATGTTATTCGTCGCATTTCAGCCATTAAGGAAGAACCTGAATGGATGCTCGATTGGCGTTTAAAAGCATTTAGAATTTGGGAAAAAATGGAAGAACCCGACTGGGCCCAACTTGGTTACAACAAAATAGATTACCAAGCGATATCTTATTATTCAGCACCTAAAAGCATGGCAGACAAGCCAAAATCTCTCGACGAAGTGGATCCCGAGTTACTTCGTACTTATGAAAAGCTAGGTATTCCGTTATTAGAACAACAAATGTTGGCAGGTGTCGCTGTCGATGCCGTCTTTGACTCAGTGTCTGTCGTGACTACTTTCAGGGAAAAGCTTGCCGAAGCAGGTGTTATTTTCTGTCCTATATCTGAAGCTATCAAAGAATATCCTGATCTCGTTAAGAAGTATTTAGGCCGCGTTGTTCCTCAACACGATAACTATTTTGCAGCGCTAAATTGTGCTGTATTTACAGATGGTTCGTTCGTTTATATCCCTAAAGGTACTCGCTGCCCTATGGAGCTTTCAACCTACTTCAGAATTAACGAACTCAATACAGGTCAGTTTGAGCGTACCTTAATTATTGCTGATGAAGGTAGTCACGTAAGCTACCTAGAAGGTTGCACAGCACCTCAACGGGATGAAAATCAACTTCACGCAGCTGTTGTTGAGCTAGTTGCATTAGATGATGCAGAAATCAAATATTCAACAGTCCAAAATTGGTATCCAGGCGATGAAGAAGGTCGTGGAGGCATATATAACTTCGTGACTAAGCGAGGTATTTGTCACACCAATGCAAAAATTTCATGGACACAAGTAGAAACTGGATCTGCGGTTACGTGGAAATACCCAAGCTGTGTGCTTAAAGGCGACAACAGTATTGGTGAGTTTTATTCTGTTGCACTAACACGTGGGGCACAGCAAGCAGATACAGGCACCAAGATGATTCACTTAGGTAAAAACACTAAGTCTACGATCATCTCTAAGGGTATCTCAGCCGGTAAGAGTAATAACAGTTATCGTGGCCTCGTAAAGATGCACTCGACAGCTGAAGATGCACGTAACTTTACCCAATGTGATTCATTATTAATTGGTGATAAATGCGGCGCTCATACATTCCCTTATGTAGAAAGCAGCAACCCTACAGCTATTGTTGAGCATGAAGCAACAACATCTAAAGTCAACGATGATCAAATGTTCCTGTGCCAACAACGTGGCATGGATCCAGAAAAGGCTGTCTCCATGATAGTTAATGGATTCTGCAAAGAAGTATTTAAAGAATTACCGATGGAATTTGCGGTTGAAGCCGGCAAGTTACTTGAAATTAGTCTCGAAGGTTCAGTCGGTTAGTCCGCTCGATAAAGGTTTATACAGATGTTAACAATCAAAAATTTACATGCCAGCGTAGAAGATAAAGCCATTTTAAAAGGGTTAGATCTTGATATTAAACCTGGGGAAGTTCACGCCATTATGGGACCTAATGGCGCAGGTAAGAGTACGATGGGCTTTGTATTATCTGGGCGTGATGGCTACGAAGTAGAACAAGGTGAAGCATCATTGGCTAACGAAGACTTGTTCGACATGGAGCCTGAAGAGCGTGCAAGAGCAGGATTGTTCTTAGCGTTCCAGTACCCTGTCGAAATCCCAGGTGTTAGCAATTTAGAATTTATGAAAGCCGCTGTCGATGCATCAAGAGAGTCACGCGGTGAAGAACCCATGAGTTCGGCAGCATTTTTGAAAAAAGCGAAAGAAGCTTGTGCACAAGTAAACCTGCCTTTGGCCTTCCTAAAACGTGGTGTCAATGAAGGTTTCTCTGGTGGCGAGAAAAAACGCAACGAAATTATGCAAATGCTACTGATGGAGCCTAAAGTCGCCATCCTCGATGAATCTGACTCAGGCCTTGATATCGACGCACTAAAAATAGTCGCTGACGGTGTTAATAGTCAACGTAGTCCTGAACGAAGTTTTATTGTTGTCACGCATTATCAGCGTCTTTTAGATTACATAAAGCCAGACTTCGTACATGTACTTTCAGATGGGAGAATTGTAAAAAGTGGTGATGCTTCTTTAGCTAAAGAGCTCGAAGCTGAAGGTTACTCATGGCTTGAAGGTTATGACAAAACCGACAGTACAGCGGAAGCAACAGCATGAGTCAGTGGTTACAACAGACAATAGACAGAGCCAGTTCAGTACAAGATTGGCTCTCCCCTATTCGTGCCGAAGCGCTTGAAAGGCTAAAACAAGAATCTTGGCCCACGCGTAAAACGGAGGCTTGGAAATATACCCCGGTAAAACCTTTAGAAAAGGTAGAACTAACTCACTCTAATAGCTCTCCTGCTGTCGATATTGAAGTCATTGATAACTTAAACAGCATTGACCTTGTATTCGTAGATGGCTGCTTAGTTACCGCTCTCAGCTCGTTACAACTTGAGAATGGCCTTGCGATTAGCTCCATTGAATCATCTGACGACGCGACCCAGTTATGGGTTGCGGGCGAATTTGGTCAAATAAAACCAAAACGCCACCTGTTTGGATTGGTTAACGACGTTTTAGCAACACAAGGCGTCATTATCGATGTTGACGCAAACGCGACAATTGATAAACCGATACGCCTAATATATCTCCAGAATGAGGGGAACGAAGCTCATACTCGCGTTCTCGTGCGCCTTGGAAATAACTCAAAAGCCAGTGTTATAGAACAATTTACTGGTGATCAACATAGCTTTTCGACCAATGTGGCCGAGTTTTCAGTCGGTCAGGAAGCTTCTCTTGAGCATTATCGTTTCTGCCTACAAACCGGTGATGCCATGACAGTCGGCGGAAGCCATTTCCGGTTACAAGAAAAAGCCTCTCTGAATTCACAATTAGTGGGATATGGCAGTAAATTAGCCCGTGTTGATTTAGATGTTGATTATGCGGGCGAACACGCTACCGCAAAATTAAATGCGATATATCTGTTAAAAGACAAAGAAATCTTTGATTTGCACAGCACAATTGAGCACGCAGTGCCTAATTGTATTACCAATGAAACAGTACGTGGTATTGTTGGTAACCATGCAACAGCTACTTTTAACGGCCGCATTCACATTCATCGTGATGCTCAAAAGACACTTGCCGAGCTTAGCAATAAAAACTTGCTACTTGCTCGTACAGCACAGATAAATACAAAACCTGAGTTAGAAATATACGCCGACGACGTTAAATGTGCTCACGGTGCTACTGTTGCTGAGCTTGATAAAAGCGCTTTGTATTACATGATGTCTAGAGGGATCAGTAAAGAAGACGCATTGATTATGCTTAATTTTGGTTTCATTAATGCGTTAGTCGATGAGATGCCTAATGAAGCATTGGCCGAATGGTTGCGCCCTATTCTCAGAAAACGATTCCAAGCGATGGGTTCTTGATGGGTTTAAATATCGAAAATGTTCGTCAGCAGTTTCCGATACTGTCGCAGACAATCGAGGGAAATCCTTTGGTTTATTTGGATAGTGCAGCGACAACGCAAAAACCACAAGCTGTGATTGATGCGATTGTCAGTTATTACACGGAATCGAATTCCAACGTTCACCGCGGTGCACATTACTTAGCAGATAAAGCAACACGTTTGTACGAAGGTGCCAGAGATATTGTTGCTGAATTTATTCACGCAAGTGGTCGTGAGGAAGTTATTTGGACCAGTGGTACGACTGAATCTATTAATATAGTTGCAAACGGCTTAGCACAGCAACTCAAGAGCAGCGACGAGGTTGTGGTAACCGAAATGGAGCACCACGCCAACCTAGTGACTTGGCAGCAAGCCTGTAAGAAGTCAGGTGCGACATTAAAAATTGCACCCATGAACGACTTAGGCGAGTTGGATATCGAAGCCTACCAGACGTTGTTGACAGAGAACACTAAACTCGTGGCTATGCCGCAAGTATCAAACGCTTTAGGAACAGTGAACCCTTTGGATGTTTTGATTCCTCTAGCAAAATCAGTTGAAGCATTAGTGTTGATTGACGGCGCTCAAGGCGTTGCACATGGGAAAGTCGATGTACAAGCACTAGGTTGCGACTTTTATATTTTCTCCGGGCACAAACTCTTTGGACCAACAGGTATAGGTGTTTTATGGGGTAAAGCCGATATTCTCAGTACCTGGCCCGTTTGGCTTGTTGGTGGAGAAATGATTTCGGAAGTCACCTATCAAGATGCTACCTGGGGTGTTTTACCCAATCGTCTTGAAGCTGGTACCCCTAATATGGCGGGCGCCATCGGGTTAGGAGCAGCCATTGAATGGTTTAGTTCACTGGATCAAACAGCAGTTGCAGAACATGAAAGTCAACTTATGCGTTATGCAACCGAATGTGCAAAGGCTTTTGACAGTCTAACCATTATAGGTCAAGCAAAGAACAAAGTAGGTGTACTCAGTTTTAATCTAAATGGACATCACCCTGCTGATGTTGGCTTTTTGCTAGATAAACAAGGTATCGCGATTAGAACAGGCGATCATTGCGCACAACCTTTAATGGGGCGTTTAAATGTTCCTGGTACAGCTAGAGCATCATTTTCGGTGTATACCACCAAAGAAGATATTGATGCACTTTTTACCGGGTTGAAGAAAGTTAAAAATATGCTGGGTTAACTAGCTGATATTAATATAAATGGGAGGAAGCATGACAGTATCCACCTTTGATCCTAACGCTTCCGGCGTTAGTGTTACAAAGACAGCTCAAGAGCATTTTAAAAAGATGTTAGGAACGAGCACTGATAAAATGGTGCGATTGACGACCAAGGCCAGCGGGTGCACGGGCTATGCCTATGTATTAGATACAGTCGAAAACGCTGAGCCAAATGACGAAGTCATTGAACTAGAAGACAAGTTAACTTTCTTAGTCGCAGATGAAGCAAAAGCACTTGTGAAAATGACAGAAATTGACTTTGTCTACGAAGGTGTAAATGGCGTCATTAAATTTAATAATCCCAATGTCACGAACGAATGTGGCTGTGGCGAAAGCTTTAACGTCATTTAATCGAAACTCGAATTATGCAAAAGAAAATGCTAACTACGCAGCACGACTGCCCTGCACGTCGTGTTCCGTCTGGCGAAAAAACTGTTATACCAGCTGGTCAATTCGTGACATTAAATCAAGCACTAGGTGGCAACTATACTGTGACCTGGATGGGCAATATGTTACGAATCGATGGTACTGATGGCGCTGCCATCGGCATGATTCCAGAAGAGCTTAACTTTGAATCTACAGGGACTAGTGATATCTCTAAAGATCAAGTTTGGGCAGCCATTGACACTATATATGATCCTGAAATCCCGATTAGCATTCACTCTTTAGGGTTAGTTTATAAAGTCGATGTCGATCAGCAAACAAAAGAAGTCAGCGTTGACATGACGTTAACGGCACCTGGATGTGGCATGGGCCCAGTACTTGTGAGTGATGTTGAATATCGTGTTAGTAAAGTACCAAATGTTGAGTCGGTCAAAGTGAATTTAGTGTTTGATCCCCCCTGGTCGCGCGAAATGATGAGTGAAGAAGCTCAGCTTGAAGCTGGTTTATTTTTTTAAACAATTGAGATAACTATGAGTCTACCGAGTACAGACGAAATTTTAGATGACCTAGCATTTTTTGATAGTTGGGAGGAACGTTACAAATATATCATTGATTTAGGTAACTCTTTACCTGCATTTGATGCGGCGCTGCAAACACAAGAAAGACTTGTTAAAGGCTGCCAAAGTAACGTTTGGTTAGATGTAAAAACCGAAGAAGGGAAACTAGTCTTTACCGTAGACAGTGATGCAATTATTGTAAAAGGCTTACTCGTTTTAGTGATGGCAGCCTTTAATAACAAAGCACCTGGCGATATTTTAGGGTTTGATATCGACGACTATTTTAAGCAGCTAGATTTAGAACGCCATATTAGCCCAACACGTGGTAACGGCCTTCGTTCAATCGTGGCTCGAATTACTGCTATCGCTAAATCTTCAAAAGTATAAGTTAAACTTAGCATTCAAAGTCGGGTTCCCATAGTTCGACTTTGTTACCATCAGGGTCGACAAACCAACCGAAACGGCCATTCTCAAAGCATTCAATCTCACCAACTAACGTGCCACCACCTTCTTCAACTTGAGATAAAACTCCAACCAAATCATCGACGACTAAATTAAACATAAACTCTTTTCGGCACGGTGCAAAATACCGAGAATCTTTTTGAAAAATACTCCAAATAACCGAGTTATCACCCGCTGGAAAAGCAATCCCTGGACCATCCCCTTTATCAACTCCCAAGTACTGCTGATACCATTGATACAATGCTTGCGGATCAGAGGACTTAAAAAACACACCACCTACACCTAGCACCTTCGCCATGAATAATCTCTTATTATGTTTAACTCATGAACCAATATAGCTAAATATCAAACCGAATCAATATCAAATAAAACGATCCTTAATACCTTTGCTCTAGTATCTTTTAATTAAGATAAAATAATAAGGCTTTAACAAAGTTTAATCATGCTCACTAAATCCCTTGTATGGTTCCGTCAAGATCTCCGCCTAAAAGATAACCCAGCACTGTCATACGCCTGCAAGCAAGGACAGGTAATTCCAATCTACATACATGATACAGCCAATGTTGATAAACCGCTGGGCGGAGCCTCTCAATGGTGGTTACATCACACATTGACATCTTTGAATATCTCTCTCGATAACCAACTCAAACTGTTTGAAGGCGATCCCCTGGAAATTATTCCTGAAATCGTACAGCTTTACGAGCTAGACTGTGTTGTCTGGAATCGCTGCTATCAACCATGGCAAATAACACGTGATAAGAACCTAAAACAGACACTAATTGACACCGGAATACAAGTTAAGAGCTTTAACGGCTCTTTACTGTGGGAACCTTGGGAGGTTCTAAAGAAAGACGGTAATCCTTACAAAGTGTATACCCCCTATTATCGTAAAGGGTGCCTGAGCAAGCCTGCACCACGCTACCCTATTTCATCTCCAGAAAATATCCAGTTTGTTGAGATCGAAGCAAGCAGCGCACTATCTATTGAAGATCTAGGGTTGTTACCTACTATTCAATGGGACTCAATAATTACTGAACAGTGGAACCCTAGTGAAAAAGGTTCGGCCGATAATTTACAGCAGTTTTTATCGGCTCCAGTGAAAGACTACAAAGAACAGCGCAACATACCCGACGTTAAAGGTACTTCGAAGCTTTCGCCCTACTTAAGGTTTGGTGAGATATCCCCCAATCAAATATGGTACGCAGCGCAACATAATGCTGAGAACAGAGTAGATGATGATCTAGATTGTTATCTTAGTGAATTAGGCTGGCGCGAATTCTCTTATTACTTGTTATATCACTTCCCGACTTTACCCAAGGAAAATTTCAACAGTAAATTTGATCGGTTCCAATGGAAGCGGGATGATGAACATCTAAAAGCTTGGCAACTAGGTAAAACAGGCTATCCCATTATAGACGCAGGTATGCGTGAATTATGGCAAACAGGCTATATGCACAATAGAGTAAGAATGATAGTCGGTTCTTTTTTAGTTAAGAATCTTAGGATGCATTGGTCAAAGGGTGAAACATGGTTTTGGGACTGTTTACTCGATGCAGACTTAGCAAGCAACAGCGCAAGCTGGCAGTGGGTTGCCGGCACAGGTGCCGATGCAGCACCCTACTTCCGTATTTTCAACCCCGTTACACAAGGACAAAAATTCGACAGTGAAGGCAACTATGTTCGCCAGTATTGCCCTGAACTAGCAAAGCTGCCAAAAAAATACGTTCATACACCATGGTTAGCGCCCAAGGAGATTTTAGACTGTGCTCAAATCGAACTAGATAAAACCTACCCCAACCCTATCGTAGATTTAAAAGCGACCAGAGAATCTGCATTAGCTGCCTTCTCTGCTTTAAAAGACGATCAGAAATAAAAGCATAAGTATACACAGCGGCCTCTATTAGCTCATATTGCTGACAGCACAATGAGCGTGTTATTGGCCTTTTTTCTGAAAGGAATGCCTAATATTAGCAGCCCCATGCTATTGTGCGTTACCCTTTAAGGATTCTGAACCAAGGTTCGGAACCCGCCATAAGCCATTCTTTCAGGATCGAATCCAGAGTCGATAGAGGAAATCAAATTTTTAATTCGAGGATCAACCGACACTTTTTCGTTTGCTCTGTCTCGCGCTTCCCGTGATTCAAAAACTACCCACCCAAATACAATTGTTTCATTCTCATTCGCAGAAAACAGATCTATGAAAGA
>CAZVDU010000110.1:12587-13871 GCA_964625615.1 uncultured Pseudoalteromonadaceae bacterium
ATACCTATGAACCTCAGATCGTAAAACCCTTCTTCTTGTTGTTTAAGTGTTGGTCCTTCTCCAGGTTTCGGCACGACTACGTTTTCTAAGAACCAGCGTGTTGGCGGTATTGCTGCACCGACCATAAAGCTTCCGATAGCAAGAGAAATTGCTGTTGCCGAAAAGCGCCCACTCGTTAACATGGCCTCATCATAGAAAAAATCCTCGCCATATTGATTGTCTAATAAAGCGTTAGAACGATGTACGACTCGTGTATTGATACCCGCCATTACAAAAGGCGCTGTCCATCGACCGTATTCTTTATCAAACTCTGGCCCTGATTGATTATGTTGACGAGCTTTAAAAGGGTGTCCCTCAGGACATATTGCGTATGGGTTGGTGATGATTTTCCGCAATTCAGTATCGCTTGTTGCCTGCTCAACAAGATTAATAATACTGCTTACTGTGCCGCCAGATATGCCACCCTTTGCCGCTTTCACTCGCATTTTCACTTTGTCACACGTACGCCCATACTGCTTAAGAGATTCTTGCTGCAAAAAGAAGACGCCTAAATCAGAAGGAATGGAATCGAAACCACAAGTATGTACGATTCGAGCACCTGAAGCCTTCGCTTGCTCTTCGTACTTTTTTATCATTTTGTGCATCCATTGCACTTCACCCGTCAAATCACAGTAATCAGTGCCGTTCTCGACACAGGCTTGGACTAGAGGTTCACCATATAAATCGTAAGGCCCAACAGTAGTGATGATTACACTGGCCTTACGGCACATATTTTCTAAACTCTCTTGATCAGAGGCATCAGCCACAATTAGATCGATATCCGCAGACGTTCCATTCTCAGCCATTGACGCCTTGAGTTCAGTCAACTTATTAAATGAGCGCCCCGCAATAGCCCATGATACTTCACCCTTCGGTGGATAATTCTCACACATATACCGACACATGATTTTCCCCACGAAACTGGTTGCACCGAATAGGATAAGGTCATAATTTTTAGCATTCATTGGGCTTCTCGCGTTAGTATTAGGATAAAGAAAGTGTTTACGCATCAATCACTTTAGCAGATCGATGGTTTGTTACATAAAAAAACAAAACCAATTTAAACTATTTCAAACTATCGAACGACTTAACGTTTGATTGTTCCAAGAATTCAGGTAAAAAAGGAAAGCGATGAAAATTGCGGATACCAGTGCTCAAGACGTTGTGCTTGAGCGCAAATCACACAAATCAACCTACGTTATTATAGGGATCATGACACTGTTGCTCATTGGTGCAGCAGTTTAT
>CAZVDU010000111.1:0-13750 GCA_964625615.1 uncultured Pseudoalteromonadaceae bacterium
CTCTAAAAACATACTCAACATTATGCCTCAGACAACTCCGCAAAACCTCTCTGCTGTTTTTTATTGGTATTGTAAGGTTTCCATTCGCCTTGCTTTTGCGCTAGGCGATTCGAGACAATCCAAATCACATGGGCATTATGGCCCAGTCCCATATGGCTGCCTTTGACTTCAATATTCTCTGAGTGCTCATGCATTTGGTGCTCGTTATCCATACAAGACTCCCAATGTGCGACGCCATCTGAGCGTGAATAAATAGCAGTGCTTGGTACAGGGGGGGGTGACAGTAACCGCTGCATAAGTTCGGGTTCGCGGTCGGCAATATTGCCATTTATCATTTCGAAAAGCTTAGCGGCAACTGGCGCTGCGCCCTTAGGCCCATTAAAAGGACTGCCTAGTGTAATGACTTGACGGATACAATCCGGTGCTACGCGAGCAATTTCACGCGACAAAATCCCGCCTAAACTCCAGCCGATCAAGCTCACTTTCTGATTATGTTTAACGAATTGCTCGAGCACTTTATCAAGTAACTCATCGCTGACAATATTGTCATGTGCTCGAATATGTGTTCCTAAGTTCCGACCTAGCCCCCAACCAGACGCCTTATAGCCCTTTGTATTTAAAAATGTTCTCAACGGCTTGGTGCTAATATCACTGGCAAGGAAGCCCGGCAACACGACCACTGGATGTCCATCGCCTCTTGGCGCTTGCATCAGTGCAGGCATTAACAAACTGGTTGCACCTAGCTCAAATAGTGTCCTGCCTTCGGTTAACATATGTCGAAGTTTGGGTTTGGCGATAACGTTATTCGTTAATTCATCACGCATTACTACACCTCATAAAAATCTAAATCGAACATAACACCCCTATTCTTCCATCAGCTTTTTCAACGCTGCCTGCCCTTTTAAACGTTCATCAACAGCTTCTTCCATCTCATTTGCTGACTCTCGAATATAACGTGTAAAAATATCCAAATCAGGCATTAAATTGGACGAACTAGTCGGGCTAATCGAGATCGTACCGTTGTAACTACATACCGGCATAATCAATCCCATACCATCGAATATTGGCGCAGTTCCCATATTCGCAAGAAGTTTATGCCCAGCAAGATAAAGCGGTACCTGAGGACCTGGTACGTTGGTAATCACCAGGTTAAAAAACGGATTGTGTTTCTTAGCGATAGCCGCTCGAGAATAAAACCTGGCAGCTACACCAGCTAACCCAAACGGAATTAACTCAGCAAATCCCATCAAGCTGCGAGCATCAATGGCATCTTGATAAAGTTTGCCTATCAACGTATTCACATGGATTTTTTTGAGTCGCTTAATGGGATCATCAATATCAGTTGCCAATTGAATATACATCGCCGACACTTGATTACCCATGGCATTTTTCTCTTCCTCAGTTCGAGTCGAGACGGGAACCATAGCTACCAGCGGTTTGTCAGGCAGCTCATCTTTTTCAAGCAAATAACGACGTAACGCACCCGCACAAATAGCCAAGATGACATCATTCACCGTGGCCCCTTCAACCACTTTGCGCAGTGCTTTTACACGTTTAAAATCAAGGATCGCTGAGTTCCAACGTCTTTCAACTTCAACCGTGTCATTAAAAATAGTCTTAGGTGCTTTGAACGGCATGGTCGGCATGTTAATGCCCTGAACTCTGGTCATATACCCGGCTTTAACCGTCGCTTTACCGGCATCCCAAAGTAAGCCAGGTAATTTGCCTGGACGCGTCATAAAGTTATAAGCACTCTTCGCCATCAAACCAACATTACTGGGTAATTCTTCTTTAGGCTTAATGACTGGTGGTGGAACTTCTCGCGGTGTCGGTGATACATCAAACAGCATCTGCATCAAGTCGGCGCCAGATTTACCATCAAAGCCAGCATGATGTACTTTAGTGATCAAAGCTACCGACCCTTTAGGTACTTGATCGATACTGTCAATTCCTTCAACAAAAGTGAACTCCCAAAGTGGACGGTCACGATTCAATTGCTGTGAGAAAAGTCGTGACGCTAAATAGCGTAGTTCCTTCCAACTCCCAGGGTTGGGTAATGCAGTCCTATGTAAGTGCATGCTTAAATCGAAATCGGGGTCTTCTGCCCAATAGGGACGATCTAAACTTAAAGGAATGGTGACAAGCTTCTGCGTTAGTTTTTGCACTGTGTGCAATCGGCTGGCAATAAACTCTTTAAAATCATCAAATTGCAATGAGCCTTCAAGTACAACTACACCACCGATATGCATAGGGATCTTCGGTGTTTCTAAATATAAAAATGACGCGTCTAAACCCGATAACTCTTCCATTCAACTCTGACCCCGCATGAATTGTTAAATTAATGTTACATCAAGCTATAGCATTGGCATACTACAAACTCGTGTTAATACACTATAAATACGATTAATGTAAATTTTATTAACCAGAATACATGCGAATGGTTGTTCACTGAAAGTGCTAGCTTTACATAACAAGAAATTAAATTCGCAGATACAAAAACGGCTCCAAATAAGGAGCCGTTTAAAATTGATTAATTTGCCTTTAGGCGATAGGTTTCATATGTGGAAATAAGATAACATCTTTAATAGTCGGGCTATCACTGAACAACATTGCAAGCCTGTCGATACCAATCCCCTCACCTGCCGTAGGTGGTAATCCGTATTCTAAAGCTCTAATGTAATCGTCATCAAAGTGCATCGCTTCATCATCACCCGCATCTTTCTCTTGTACCTGCTTGTTAAAGCGTGCTTCTTGATCGGCAGCGTCATTTAACTCCGAGAAACCATTCGCTAACTCGCGACCACCAACAAAGAATTCAAATCGATCTGTGATGAAGTGATCCTCATCATTACGGCGCGCTAACGGAGACACTTCCCACGGGTAAGCTGTGATAAAAGTCGGTTGATCAAGCTGCTCTTCAGCCGTCGCCTCGAAGATCTCAGTAAGATACTTGCCCGCACCCCAGATACCATCTACTTCAGGTTCTTTAATATGCAGCTCTTTAGCGATGGCCTTCAAACCGTCAAGGTTGTTTTCTGGATCGTTGATAATATCAGCGTCAACACCTGGATAATACTTGATAACCGCCTCGTTCATCGTTAAACGCTGGAATGGCTTACCAAAGTCATAGTGTTTTTCTTCTACAACATTGTCATCTGCATCACGAACAGTATTGGTAATGGTTGTTGTTCCGAGAATATCTTGAGCCAATGTGCGCAGCATATCTTCGGTTAAATCCATCAAGTCATTAAAGTTAGCGTAGGCTTGATAGAATTCTAACATCGTGAATTCAGGATTATGGCGTGTTGATAACCCTTCATTTCGGAAATTACGGTTAATTTCGAAAACGCGCTCAAAACCACCAACAACCAAACGCTTCAGATAAAGCTCCGGCGCGATACGCAGGTACATATCAATATCCATCGCATTATGATGGGTAACGAATGGCTTAGCCGTTGCGCCACCGGGGATAACTTGTAGCATAGGCGTTTCAACTTCCATGTAATCGCGTTCAGTCAAGTAATTGCGAATACCGTTCACAATCTTGCTGCGCATGTGGAAAGTTTCACGCGTTTTAGGACTTACGATCAAATCTACATAACGTTGACGGTATTTTGTCTCTTGATCAGCTAGCCCGTGGAATTTCTCTGGTAGAGGGCGCAGGGATTTAGTTAACAAGGTGTATTGCGCCATATCAACGTAAAGGTCGCCTTTACCTGACTTATGCAATGAGCCTGTAACACCGATGATATCGCCTATATCCAAGCTTCCATAACGCGCTTTGATATCTTTTTGCGTATCTTTAGATGCGTAAGATTGAATACGCCCTTTCATATCTTGCAATAATAAGAACGGCCCACGCTTTGCCATAATACGCCCAGCAACACTGACGACATTATTCTGCTGTTCCAGTTCTGCTTTATCAAACTCACCAAACTGCGCATTTAAATCACCGCTGTAATGCTCACGGCGAAAGTCATTTGGATGACCATTAGATTTGCAGTTTTCGCGGATCTGCTCAAGCTTTGCTCTGCGTTCTGCAATTAGTCTATTTTCATCTTGTTGATTATCACTCATTTGTTTTCTCGTTAATCATCCAAATTATTCAAGCCTTTAACGGCTTAGTTATCTTACTTTTTAGAGTCCAGATTTTAAGCTGGCTTCTATAAATTTATCCAAACCACCATCTAAAACGGCTTGTGTATTGCGTGTTTCAACACCTGTACGCAAATCTTTAATGCGTGAATCATCTAACACATATGATCGGATTTGGCTTCCCCAACCAATGTCAGATTTACTGTCTTCCATTTGTTGCTTCTCAGCATTTTGCTTCTGCATTTCGTATTCGAAAAGTTTAGCTTTTAATTGTTTAAATGCCTGATCTTTATTCTTATGCTGTGAACGATCGTTTTGACATTGCACGACTATATTAGTCGGTAAATGTGTAATACGTACGGCAGAATCGGTTCTATTGACATGCTGACCACCAGCACCCGACGCACGGTAAGTATCGATACGAATATCTGACGGATTAATATCAATATCTATGCTGTCATCAACCTCAGGGTAAATAAACGCAGAAGCAAAAGACGTATGTCTGCGGTTACCTGAATCAAATGGCGATTTACGCACCAATCGATGAACACCTGTTTCTGTCCTTAACCAACCAAAGGCATATTCACCGCCAAAACGAATCGTGGCACTCTTAATACCAGCAACATCACCATCTGACACTTCTATTAGTTCAGTCTTAAAGCCATGTTCCTCACCCCAACGTAAATACATACGTAATAGCATATTGGCCCAGTCTTGAGCCTCGGTGCCACCGGAACCTGATTGAATATCTAAGTAACAGTCATTGCTGTCACTCGGACCAGCAAACATACGTCTAAACTCAAGTGTTTCGAGCTTAGCGATTAATTCATTGAGTTCTGCTTGTGCTTCGTCAAAGGTATCTTGATCTTCAGCTTCAACGGCCAATTCAAGTAAGCCATCGACGTCTTCAACACCTAGTTCTAATTGAACAATGGTTTCGACAACTTGCTCTAAAGCGACCTTTTCTTTACCAAGCGCCTGAGCTTCGTCAGGTTTATTCCAAACGTCAGGACTCTCAAGCTCCCGATTAACCTCTTCTAAACGCTCTGCTTTGTGATCATAGTCAAAGGTACCCCCTAAGGAGGTTAGTACGCTCCTTTACGTCGGAGATCGCATTTTGAACAGGATTAATTTCAAACATAATCGGTATTTTTGCTAAAACGATAAGGGCGCGGATTTTAACGGATTTTTACGACATTTAACAGACTAGAAGTCAGAATGAAAGCCATTAAAGTTACACAGACACTAGCAATGAACCCGCCGATGTCTGAAGCACAAAATAAGGATATCGAATTGCGTTAAAATTAATGAAAACAGCATCACCGAAAAAGAACCTTTACCAATCGGTTAATGCTGCCATGCGGAAATCTTGCCCCTTAAAGTTCATGATAACGTGGTTCTGTGTAATCTCTACAATCTGTACTTCTCGATCAATCCAATCACCTTCACGCAACTCCTGACCATTGACTCTAACCCAACGATCAGTAGGGTCTGATGCAAACATATGAGCGGCAAAAGACATCGTTGGTAGCAAAGTCATTAATCGAGGGGGTAATTGATCAACCCGAATCACGTCAGGTGCTGCATCTTCAATTTCTTCCGCTGGATACTCTTCCGTCAATGACGTTCTGCTCTCATCGCGTAAATTGTCTACAACTTCATTAAACTTAGCCAGAAGCTCTGGCGACACATCAGGCTCATCTAGCGGAGTCGGTGAAACTAAACGCCCTTGAGGCGGAATAGTCGCGCTATCAGCCGGAGCAGGTTCTAACGCTTCAATAATAGGCTCTTCGACAACAGGCGTTGATTGCGCAACCTGATTTCCATTTCCGGCTAACCCAGCTGTGTTTTGTTGGTTAGCTTGGTTTGTCGCAACTTGTTGCCCAGTAGTCGTAGTTTGTGACGCGACTGTCGGTTGAATAGGCGGCTGTACTACCGACTGGTTTTGAGAAGGTTGAGCTTGAGGGTTATTCTGCACTACAACAGGAGCTGGCTGACTAAAGCTCTCTTTCCATTGTTCAAAGTTCGCAGCTGTCCACCCGATTGCCATCCCACCAACAAATATTACAGACGCGAGCGCCCCGCGCTTACTGTAATGCTGCCAAACCGAGGGAATGCCTTGCACAGAAGGCAAAAACAAGCTTCGATTAAACTGTTCTGAAATTGCAGTATCAACCCCTTGTGCACTTTTGGACTGGTTCATCAAAAGTTGTTTTGTCGGTGATATTGGTGCTTCAGGCGCTCCAATTTCAACAGCTTGGGCTGGATCAACTTCTACTTCCAACACCCCCATCTCGGCTAAACCTTGAACCATTTCAGAGCTTGTCACTAGGCCAGACTTGCGTATTTTTACGGGGCCATTTTGTTGAGTGATTTGAACAATGACCATACCAGGCTTTAAGTCTTGAACAGAAACGAGATTATCCATACCAACTCCCAGCTCCGAATCCAATCACAATGCCACCGATAAACAACCCAATTAACGTTATCAGCCACACTTTACTTTGCCGTTGGCTTACAATGTCCTCGCCTAATATCTGCTCGGCTGCTGCAAAAAAGATATGCCGCCGAACAACAGGATCTTGTTTGGTGTAGGTTAGTGTCAAGGCACGATCACATAAGAGGTTTATCACCCGAGGGATACCGCCGGTAACCTGATAAACAGCTTGCAGTGTCGCTTGACTGAAAATATGGCTGTCACCACCTGCAACTCCTAAACGGTGAGAGACATATTGCTTAACTTCACTAGCGGTAAGTGGTAGCAAGTGATAGCGCGCCGTTATGCGCTGCGCTAGCTGCCTAAGCTCATTACGTTTAAGAAGTTGTTGCAACTCTGGTTGACCAATCAATACAACTTTAAGCAATTTTTCTCGGTTAGTTTCCAAGTTGGTCAACAAACGCAGTTGTTCTAGCACTTCAGGTAACAAGTGTTGGGCTTCGTCAACCATCAATATCGTGTTTAGCCCTTGCGTATGATTAGCAGCAAGCTTCTTTAGAATCTTGTCAGTAAAGTATTTAAGACTAGGCTTGTCTTCCGCATAACTGATCTCTAATTCATCACAAATCGTCGCGAGCAATTCCAACGCTGATAATGACGGATTAAGAATCATCGCCACTTGCGTGTTTTCAGGTAGCTGCTGCATCAACTTACGCGAAACGGTTGTTTTACCTGTACCAACCTCCCCTGTCAGCATCACAAAGCCGCCGCTTTCTCTTAAACCAAAAGTGAGGTGAGCAAGGGCTTCCTTATGTCGCGGGCTCATAAAAAGGTACTCCGGATTAGGAGCAATAGAGAATGGATTATCCGATAACCCAAAGTAACTTAAATACATAAACTCTTCTAAAACAGCATGTGAATGGTCGCGGCAGATAAACTAACGACTTACGGCCGGTAAGTCAAAGCTACAATCATTACAAATACAACAAATTTAACCGACGTTTATATTGGCAGTCTTAGTGAAAAGCCTGTCACCGAATGAACTGATAATCAACCCGAGTAAGATCAAGCCACTAGCCAGCGACTTGTCATAACCAATGGCTTCACCAAAAAACAAAGAAGAGGTTAAAAATCCCCAAATAGGAACCAGCAAAGAGAGCGGCGCGACACTCGACAACGGATATAAACTAAGAAGGTAATTCCAGAGTACAAAACCAATCAAAGTTGCTGCATAAGCCTGGAATAAAACAGAGCCAATAACCCAAGCATCGAGTTGACTTATCAATTGACTATAAGCTTCAACGCCGCCTGAAAAATACCCAGCCAAAAACAACGGAATTGGTGCGAATAAGCTACTCCAAACGAGGAATGGGAAAACTTTAGTCACACGTGATTTCTTGACAATGATATTACTTAACCCCCAAAAGCAAGCACCAACTAGGATGGACAGAATCCCAAAGGTTGATACTGAACCATCAGTAACGCGAAATATTAATGACAACCCTACCAATGAAACAACGCATCCAAGTATTGTACTGCGTGTTATAGTCTCTTTTAAAAAGAAGTAACCTAGCATCACGCTAATAAAAGCATTCAGCTGCAAAACTAAAGAGCCAACACCTGCTGATACACCAAGTTGTGTCCCAAGATTAACAAAACCCCAAACGCCAAAGCCGAAGGTCAAACCATAGACTGCCGCTACTTTTATCGATACATCAGGTTTAGGCACAAAAAATATCGCAGGGAATACTGAAAAGACAAAACGTAAAGCTGCAAGAATAAAGGGATCAGCTTTACCTACACCAATTTTAATCGTCGAGAAACTTACACCCCATATTGCTGTTATCGCAACAGCCAATAGCAAATGACTTATTCGCATTTTTTTACCCTGAAAGCTTCCCGCATCAGTTTATACGGACCAGAATAGACCATTGCAAGCGGAATCGAACATCAATAGCTATTACTTCAATACCAACAGGCCTTATGCGTTTAAGAAAAATCAATAGCACTATGACGAAAACAAGCGTCAGTTTATAATGTTCAGTATCTAGCAAGTTGCCACAACACTGTATGTAATCAGCTATCTATTCAATAGTGGCTCAGGCAAAATAGTGACAAATCTACCAGTAATGATGTTATGCAAATATATTTAGTCGGTGGCGCCGTTCGTGATCAGCTTCTTGGTATCCCTGTCAAAGACAAAGATTGGGTTGTCGTTGGTGCAACGCCTCAGAAATTACTTGATTTAGGTTATCAACAAGTCGGTAACGACTTTCCGGTATTCCTACATCCCAAGACTAAAGAAGAATTCGCTCTAGCCCGCACTGAGCGAAAACAGGGTAAAGGTTATAACGGCTTTATTTGTGATTTCTCCGATGACATTACATTAGAGCAAGATTTAATTAGACGTGACTTAACAGTCAACGCCATCGCCAAAGGCGACAACGGAACACTCATTGATCCATTCAACGGTCAACGAGATTTAAAAAACAAAGTTCTACGGCATGTATCCCCTGCCTTTGAAGAAGATCCGTTACGAGTATTCAGAGTCGCACGATTTGCAGCACGCTATGCGTCGCTGGGATTCACTGTGGCACCAGAAACACTGCAACTAATGAAACGCATTAGTGACTCCCACGAACTGGAAAACCTAACAGCAGAAAGAGTATGGAAGGAAACAGCCCGAGCACTATTAGAGCCAAGGCCTGAAGTTTATATCAACACACTCAATGATTGTAATGCACTTGATCATTGGTTTGTTGAGGTGTCAAAACTTTGGGGGGTCCCGAATCCGGCAAAGTGGCACCCAGAAATAGACTCAGGTATACATACCATCATGGTACTTGAGCAAGCAGCTAAGTTATCTAATGAGCTAACGGTACGCTTTGCTTCCTTGGTACATGACCTGGGCAAAGCGTTAACACCTAAAGAAAAATGGCCATCACATCATGGGCATGAAAAAACCGGGCTAGAAGCAATTAATCATTTATGTGACCGCCTAAAAGTACCTAATGACTGTCGAGAACTCGCATTACTCGTTAGCGAATATCATACGCATATTCATAAGGCCTATGAGCTAAAAGCATCGACCTTACTCAAGGTCTTTAATGCCTGCGACGCATGGCGAAAACCGCAACGCTTCAATGATTTGCTAACCTGTTGCACAGCCGATGCAAGAGGACGAACAGGTTTTGAAAACAACGAATACCCTCAAGCGGTTTATGTAAAGAAAGCCCTTAACGCCGCTCTGCAGGTTGATATAAAAGCCATAGTTGCCAAGGGCTTAAAAGGCAAAGCAATCAAAGAAGAACTCGATAAACAAAGAATTACCAAGATTACGATGATTAAAAGTACTACTCTCGAAGATGCAAATTAGTATGTTGCGCTCTAACCCTCACAGTTTAAGCCTGTTCAAGGACTCATAAATTGTTGTTTGGTCAAACCTACTATCCATAAGGCATTTCTATACCAAGACCTAGCTTGCAGTAGTTCTGCTTTCACAACTTCAATGACCAGCGTAACTTCAGGAAAGGTTTTTAAAACAAATGGTTAAGTTAGTTATGCTGCCGCACATTTATTGTGTTTTTTTCATGGAAACAACTTTACCCACTTCAGGCCTTAGTATAAGGTGGCATTTTACTAAAATCACAATACATTGGGCATAGGCAGTCTCTATATGTTTGATTATATTGAAAATACGACCGCCGCCTCACAGCGCTACCACGTATACCGTGCCTATTTACGGATAAACGATGTTATCTAAGTTTCCTGCATACTATATACAACGCTTTGTTATCTTGCTGATGTCAGGGTTAGTGATTGTTGCGGGAATTATGACTTTCGGCAATAACAGTGAAGTCTTCGATCGAATATTCTTAGTCTCTTTATTTGGTTTGATTATCTATTTTTACAGTGATAAAAACATAGTAAGTATATTTGTAATAATAGCTGTTGGTAGGCTTTATGAAGAGATAATATTTATATTGCCAACACAAGAGTACCTCTTTGCTTTTGCGATTTACTTATTTTCTTTTTGGGTGTTTTACAAATTCCGTTACGACCATTTATCCAAGTTTTGTATGATATTGTTAGTTTCTATCTGCGTAGCAGAAATTTACTGGTGGAAAGCTAACTACGAAAGTAGGCCGGACCTTGCATGGTATGTTGTCTTGTTGCTCCAAGACATTGTAATACGACACTTTATTTTCATGAGGCCAGCTATCTTTAAGTCTTGGTCTAAGAATATGGTTTCATTACCATTAGATTTGCAGCTATATAACCTCCTTGGTTTTTTCGCAATATTAGTGAACATATTAGTGTTTGAATACTTCTTAAGACATATTTTTAATGTACCAAGTTTAGCTATATATAAAGTTTATCCTTATTTTGTGCATGCTGGTGCTTGTTTTATGCTCTGGTTGATACTTAATTATGCGTTAAAGAGAACATCTTTATTTAACGCATAGCCATCTAGGAGGAAACTAGCTTAGTTTTTATAGTCTCGTCATAATGACTAGTGTGGAACCAAATCCACATTTAACTAAAGACTTTAAATCTTAGGAGACTCAAAATGAAAACTAAAAAGTTATTTATTGCTATTGCTATAACAACTTCAATTATATCAACACACTCTTTCGCAAATGGTGGTAAAGTCAGACCGCCAGTTCCAGAGTCAAGATCAACTGCGTCTATTAATGACATTGATACAAGCTGGTATGATTCAATTTTTGAATTTTTCGGTTTATAAGATCATTATGAATAATCATTAACCCTGCCCTCATTCAACGAGGGCATTGGTTATTTTTTATACCAAAAGCTTAGTAACTTACCGAAGCGTCGCCAAAAAAAGACACCAATGGTGTAAACATTTATATACACAAAAATTTATTGTACGCTACAAAAAATCCAAAACAGCCTTACCAGACGTTCATAAAATTGTCATACTTTAGTCTCATTTAAAGGTTAGTTACTTTACCTTAATTTTAATCTGGTATAGACTCGTAAACGAACAATAAGAGATATAATTATGAGTTTGAGCGAAAGATTTTCCGGTCAGGAGCTACGAAGGATACGTAAGGAAGCGGGATACACCCAAGCCGAAATGGCAGCTCGTGTGGGTATAAGCCGTGAAACAGTGAGCGCAATAGAAAACGAACAACCTGGCGCTATTAATAGCCTAGAAATGAGCGTTATCAAACAATGGTGGAAAGCATGTCATCAGCGCGTCACTAATGAAACCAAAAGTGGGTTTGTTAATTATATTCAAAGCTTTTTCAATTTTTAGTTAACCTCCGAGTTAACACTGTATTCCCTCTAAGAGGAGCTCTATTGCAGCTTCTGATGTACTTTTCACTCTTTAAACCTGACAACCATTCGTCTAAATCCCAGCTACCACCTCTTTGTTTTGAGCTACTATGAAGTTACCTGTATTACCTATGCCATGCTGAACAAATGAAAAAATCAGATTACCTCTCAGAACTCAAAACGTTACAGACCGAGTTAGTGCATTTGCAAACCTGGGTAGCGCACAAAGGGTTGAAGCTGGTTGTCGTTTTTGAAGGGCGAGATGCGGCAGGAAAAGGTGGCGCGATTAAGGCAATTACCGCACGTTTAAACCCACGTATAGTGAAAGTTGTTGCTCTAGCAAAGCCTACCGAAAGAGAAAAGACCCAGTGGTATTTTCAGCGATACGTGCAACACCTCCCCTCTGCGGGTGAGATTATTTTGTTTGACCGAAGCTGGTACAACCGAGCTGGCGTTGAGAAAGTGATGGGGTTTTGTTCAGACGTTGAACATAAAGAATTCTTAAACACGTGTCCTGCATTTGAACAAATGATCAGTCGCTCGGGCATTCAATTAATGAAATATTGGTTTTCTGTGTCAGAGCAAGAGCAGAAAAAGCGATTTAAAGAGCGCCTTACCAACCCATTAAAACACTGGAAGTTTTCAGATGTTGATCTGATATCTCGACAAAAATGGCATGAATATTCACTTGCCAAAGACGAAACGTTCGATCATACCGATACGACAGAGAATCCATGGTACGTCGTTGAAGCCGACGATAAGTATGCAGCAAGGCTCAATTTTATACGCCATTTGTTGAACCAGGTAACCTACCAGATATTAGAGCCCAAGAAAGTCACGTTACCCGAGATAGAGAAAACTAAGCAAAAGCGAAGTGTCGATAAAAAAGGCCACTCGATTAAAACCTATTATTAGCGTTTATGCCTCAAATTCCCGTATACAAGTACACACAGTGTATCTGGTCAAAAACAACATCTGTTGGTATAAATAACTAAATACATGTTTAGTCAAACGTATTTATTTTTAGCAGAAGGCCTAATACATTGTTTTATATACAATTATTTTTTGGCATAGTCTCTGCTTAATTTTTGCTATGCATAGTTGTATACAACAAAACCTGGTGTTGAGACAAAGGAATCACTAATGGCCATTAAATTAGAAGACAGACCCATTGAAGCCGTCCGCGAAGAAGTTATAGATAAGCTTATTTATAACTACAGTAACGGTGTTATCTCAAATGAAGCTTTTGAGCGCCGCCTCGATCAAGCAATGGCCAGTGAAGTTCATCAGGAAATAGTCGATTTGGGTGCGGATCTCGAAACACCAGACGACGAGCAATACTCAGCGCAGAAAGAGCGCCAATTCAACATTAATTATGGCGGCAACGAAGCAGATAACACCGAAACGGTCGTTAGTATACTCGGTGGTAATACACGTAGCGGCAGGTGGTCGGTTCCTAAAGAAGTCAGAGTGTTCACCATACTTGGTGGATCAGATATCGACTTTTCAGATGCTATCTTCCACACACCCAATGTGACGTTAAAAATATGCTGTTTATTTGGCGGCGATAACATATACGTACCGGAAAATGTGAATGTTGTGTCAAAGGCTTTCTGCATTATGGGAGGTATTGATAATAAAGCGCCTTCTATTGCGTCGCGTCAAGCACCCACTATTACTATCGAGGGCGTCGTTTTATTCGGTGGCTTGGATATCAAGATTAAACAAACGATTAAAGAAAAGTTCGTCGCTTTCGCTAATCAAATGAAAGAAGTGTTTAATAGCAAGAATTACTACTAGGGTCGTCGAACTTTACTATATCGTTTTGCAGCAACGTTAAACAAACCTTAGTGTGCACAGAAAAATATTCTAAACCTACATCTCCCTTGGGGAGCGGCTTCTCAAATTAACTGA
>CAZVDU010000112.1:0-8621 GCA_964625615.1 uncultured Pseudoalteromonadaceae bacterium
CCTTGACCTTGTTGCTTAGTCGTGAAGAGCGGCACAAACAGGTTGTCAGTATTAGCAAAGCCTTGACCATCATCGATAATAGTGATCAATGAGTTCTCCTGTTTTTCGCCAACGTGAATGTCAATCTGAGAAGCGCCAGCTTCATAAGCATTCTTGATTAAATTGATAAAAACCTGCTCGATAAATGCAGAATCGGCTTGTAGTGAGTCTGTTTGTGTTCGTATATTAAGTTGATGATCAGGGAATAATGCTTTGAGTTTTTCAATAAACCGTTCAAGCTCTATGTTTTCAATATTAAGATTGAGTTTTTGGCTCAGTGATGAATATCGATTAACGAAGTCCTGTAAATGAATGCACCGCTCTGAAATAACGGATAACGCTTGTTTCTCCCTATCCGTTTCAAGTTTTGTAGCCAGGCTTTCAGCGAGTGAAGACACGGGAGTAAGTGAATTACGGATCTCATGTCCAAGCACTCTGATAATTTGTTGCCATGCACTTAATTGACTGGCACGTATAGCGGCATCTATGTTAGTAAAAACCATGAGTTGGTGACGTTCACCGCTGTCTATAAATTCACTTTGACTAATATGCCACTGTCCGGGTTTGTCTTTAATCTCCCATTCACCATCATTTCTCTCCAAACCTAAGAACTTGGGAGAAGCGAATCGGAACATTTGCCAAGGTTGCCCAAATAATTCAGCGAAAGCGGTATTAGCGTAAGTTAATTTCTGTTTTTTGTTGAAGACGAGAACAGGTGTGTCAAGCTGGTCGATAAGTTGATAAAGCAACATGGCATGCTGATCGTACTGGGATTTCTGTGCCTGCAAATAGTCACTCAATTCATGCAATTCTTGATGAAAATTGGCAGTAATGCCCTTAGCAAACTCCGATTTTGCAAATTGTGTGTAATCTTCCACTTTAACCGCTTCTAAATGCAGCATTGCGCGGTTGTATGTAGACAATATGCGTCGTTCGAAAGTCGATATCCCCAATGCACCAATGAGTGTCAGAACAACGAGTGCCAGGCTAATGTTATGTAGTTGCCATCCGTAATGAGCCAATAATAAGTAAGCCATTATTAAAAACAGTAACCCACATAGGCCCAGAACCAAGCGAATGTATTGAGGTAATGTTTTAACCTTGAATATCGTCATACTTTTCAAGACGACGATAAAGAGACGACTTCGTTAACCCCAACAGAGTAGCTGCTTTAGGAATGTTTTTGTCAGTGCGAGCAAGCGCTTGCTTTATCAGCTTTTTCTCAGCGTCTTCCAGTGTCATCATAGGCAGTACATCAGAGTTTTGCGTCGATTTGATATTAAGGTTGGTTACTGATAGCACATCATCACGACATAATAAAACAGCACGTTCCATTAAGTGGCTAAGTTCGCGAATATTGCCAGGCCAAGAATAATCTAGTAATGCATCAGCAGCTTCTTTGCTCAATGATTTAATGGCTTTGTTGTACTTTTCGGAATACCAAGCAACAAAGTGTTCTGCGAGAGGGACTATATCAAGCGTTCTTTCACGTAGTGAAGGGACTCTGAACTCAAGTGTGTTAATGCGGTAGAATAAGTCTTCACGGAAGAGTTCCTCGGCAATCAGCTTCTCAAAGTTGCCGTTGGTAGCACTTATCATACGTATTCTGGTTTTTTGTGTTTTACTTGATCCTAGAACCTCGTACTCGCCAGATTCTAAAACACGCAGCAATTTAGTTTGTTGAGATAATGGGATGTTTGCAATTTCATCTAAAAACAAGGTGCCATCTTTCGCTAATTCGAAGCGTCCTATACGATTAGCCTTAGCATCAGTAAATGCGCCTTTAACGTGACCAAACATTTCACTTTCAAATAATGTTTCTGAGATAGCACCCATGTTGACCGCGACAAAAGGTCCTTGATTGAGTGCAGAGCGTTCGTGGATATATTGCGCAAGTTGGCTTTTGCCCGTGCCGTTGTCACCCGTCAACAAAATTGAGACATCTGTTGGTGCAACACTGTCAATCTGTTGCATGAGTTCCAACATGCAAGGAGACTTCCACTCATACGTGTCGTCTTGTTTTGCCTCCGCATTGGCAGTTTCTAAACGTTGTTCAAGGACTTGGTTTTGTTTTTTGAGGCCTGATACCGCAATTTGCTGTGAAACAATTTGCAGCAGTCGTTGATTTTTCCACGGTTTTTCAAGAAAGTCACCGGCACCTAATTGCATGGCTTTCACAGCCAGTTCTACATTAGACCAAGCCGTCATAGCGACAACGGGAATGCCTAAATTAGCCTTATTTAACCATGCCAAAAATTCGAGGCCTTCCTCGCCGGAGGTTGTGTCTCGTGAATAGTTCATGTCGAGTAAGATAAGATGAATATTCTCACTCTGAATGACGTCTTTTGCTTGAAAGAGTGTTTCTGCCTCTTTTACTTGATAGTGATTGTCTTCTAGCACAAAACGCGCGCTAATACGCACATCAGGACGATCATCAACAACAAGAATGCAAGAATCGGAAGGTGAAAGTGACATGTTTTAACTGTCGTGGATTAACGAGTGAAATGATAGTACTGAAAAAAAAATGCTTTTTGAATCGAAAATACGCAGGCATCGTGAATAATGCCTGCGCAGAATAAGTATTTATTCGCCGAATGCGCCAGCTGGACCTGGGTATACAACAGGACTTTCGTAACCATCTTCGCTGACACTGGCGACACCGAAAAAGTAGTTGTCGATGACAACATTTTCTAGTGTATATTCAGTGACGTTGCCGACGAATTTACTATATTGCCATTGTGGTGCATCAGTATAACGCCAGTAAATCTTATAGCCTTTTAAGTGAGGGTTTTGTTTCGCATCCGCCGCTTCCCAAGACAATGTCGTACTAGGTTGAACGGCACCTTTAATATCAACTTTGGCTGGTGGATTTGGCGCTGCTGCCATTCCGGCAAGAGACACAGCATTCAGTGCAGTCAGCTTGGCTGCATAATCAAAATCAACCCCTTCAATGACATCACCATATTTAATACCGTTCTCTGTTCTCAAATCCTGGTGCTGACGGTTGTAGTTTTCATTGGTTTCCATGATACGAACGCCAGGATAGCCCAGGTCATTGAATGGACGATGATGTCCACCACGACCAAAGCGATCTAAGCGATAGACAACCATAGTATCCAAATTAGGAATGTAGCGGTCAGCCATCCAGTCTATATAACGCGCAAGATTGCGACTCGGTGAGTCAACTTCACCACCTGTAAAACGTCTTCTGTTCGCTTCTGCATCCGTTTCTGTCTGGCGAGTACCTTCGGCGAAAATTCGAGCGGTGGTATTGTTGATGACACCGTTGACGCCTTCGATATTACCAATCATATCGTTATTGAGAACGGCTTTTATACGCCAACCTTCTTTTTGCGCATTCTCGGCCATGATTCTGCCACCGAAAAGGCCTTGCTCTTCACCGGCTAGCGCAGCATAAACAACACTGCCGCTAAACTTGTATTGGCTTAAAACACGTGCAGCCTCAAGAACGCCGGCAACTCCTGAAGCGTTGTCGTTAGCCCCGGGAGAATCTGATGTGAAATTCATTACGTCAGATACGCGAGAGTCAATGTCTCCAGACATAACGACATAACGTCCAGGATCGGTTTGACCACGTTGAATCGCTATAACGCTAACGACTTCCGTCGCATTTGGAATACGCCTTTCACCAGAAACAGTTCTGGATTGAAATTGTACTTCAAGACACCCTCCACAGGCTTTCGATATTTTGTCGAACTCACTCTTAATCCAACGCCTTGCTGCACCAATACCGCGTGTATCGGATTTAGTGTCTGATAGTGTATGACGTGTGCCAAAGCCCACAAGCTTAGTGATGTCTCTTTCTATGTTGTCAGCAGATATTTGGCTAACGATATCGTGAAGCTGCGCCTGGTCTACATAAGTCGGGGCCGATTGTGCTAAAGCCAGAGGTGCGACCATTATACTGCATGCAGCCATTATGGATTTCAGTGTCATTGAACTCTCCAATTTATACTCGTGTGTGGTGTTATATATAGAAATGTTCGACACACACGTATTTCTCATTCTAGGGTGACACAATAAACATCTGCTAACAGTTGTCCATATCTAATAGCCAGTTTTCTAACGCAAGCAGGATATAACCGTTTACAGTTCAATTGTATCGATAACACAAAAGTCTGTTTAATGATTAGTGGCCATCCTGACGTTATTACTTGCATAGAGAGCATCAAATAGCTCCATTGTTAACAAAAGTTCACTTAGAAAAATTAACGCACCGTTTTGAGAACACGCAAATTACTGATAAATTGAAGTAGCTCGACATGTAAGTCGTTTTTCAGAGGAGGCTATACGCTTGTTGAATTCTTTTGTTTCCCGTTGTTTCTCATTCTCTTTGATATTGTTCACTATGAGCAGCAATACCGTGCTTGCGCAAGACGAATCTGAAGAGTTGGTTCCGTTCCCTCAGTGTATAGCTAGTTTACAAGATCGTGCTAAAGCTGCTGGTGTTTCTGAAAAGCGAGTTGGTGATGTACTTGGACAAGCAGAGCACCTTGAGCAGATTATCTCTTACGATCGTAATCAGCCTGAGTTTGTCAAAACCTTTCCTAATTATCTCAATAAACGTGTTAACGATTGGCGTATTAATAAAGGTCGCGACATGTATAAAAAGCATCGCGATTTCCTACAAGAGCTAACTCGACAGTATGGTGTTCCTGCCCATTATCTCGTGTCATTCTGGGGGCTGGAAACCAACTTTGGCACCTACAAAGGTAAAATACCTATTATCAATGCTTTGGTTACCTTGGCTTGTGATCAGAGACGTAGTGAGTTTTTTAGTAAAGAATTGATGCAAGCATTGTTGTTGATGGATCGCGAAGATTTCGACGTTGATACCATGGTTGGTTCTTGGGCTGGTGCAATGGGGCACACACAATTTATGCCGTCAGCTTATATGCGTTACGCCGTTGATGGTGATAAAGATGGCCGTGTTGATTTATGGAATAGTGAGCTGGATGCATTGGCATCTGCGGCTAACTTTTTGAACCAACTGGGGTGGGTGCCAGGTTTTCGTTGGGGCAGAGAGGTTACATTACCGGAGTCGTTTGATTATCAATTAGCAGGTAAAGACTTACAACAGAGCTTGGGGTTCTGGTCAGACAAAGGAGTGACTCAAACCAATGGTAGTGCATTAGGTGCACCAGAGTTAGAGGCGTCTTTGTTGGTACCTGCTGGCCACAAGGGGCCGGCTTTTCTTGCCTATCGTAACTTCGATATCATTATGCGCTGGAATAATTCTGAGTTTTATGCGATTGCTGTCGGCTATCTGGCGGATCGTATATTAGGTCAATCTTCTTTGTCTAAAAAGCTACCAGCTTTAGATGATTATTCAGTTGCCGATATGCAGATCCTCCAAGAGTCATTGAATGCGTTAGGTTTTGATGTTGGTGAAGCTGACGGTATTTTAGGACCTGCTACACGCAAAGGGATACGCGGATTTCAAGTGAAACATAAGCTTATTGCCGATGGATTTCCTGACAAAGTACTGATCGACCGAGTAGCAGAAGAAGCTGCGAACAAGAGTGCGTCTTAAGTGTTATTAAAGCGTCTTATGTTAGGCTGTTTAAGCTTATTGATAATAGCTAGCTTGGCCTTGCTATGGATGTATGAATCAGATATTTCAGTGGAAACACTCAAACAGAAATATACAGACGACAAATCTCAATTTATTGAAGTGCAAGGCATGTCGGTACATTATAAAATTGAAGGTAATTGGTCTGCCCCAACACTGGTATTAATTCATGGGACTGCAGCTTCCCTGCATACGTGGGATGGTTGGGTTAAACACCTTGAACCTCATTTTAAAATTATCCGATTTGATCTGCCAGCGTTTGGATTAACCGGACCAAGCCCAGCAAGGGATTACAGTAAGGAGGCTTATGTTAGCTTCCTAGATGACTTAATGGCACAACTTGGTATTGAACGCTTTCATTTAGCGGGTAACTCATTAGGTGGCGATATTGCTTGGAATTATGCAGCAACTTATCCTGATAGGGTTGATAAATTGGTGCTTGTTGATGCCAGTGGTTTTCTTCGTAAGGAGAATGTCCCTACCATTTTTAAGCTAGCGCGAAACCCTATCGGTGGGCAGCTATTTAAATGGGTAACTCCTATTAGCCTTATCCGACAAAATATCGAGGAAGTCTATTACAACGATGCATTGATCACTGATATGTTAGTGACGCGTTATCACGAGTTTGCAAAGCGCACCGGTAATCGTCAGGCCTTTGTTGATAGAGTCGTACAAGGGGAAGTTGATAGAACACATCAACTAAAGAATATTACCGCCCCCACGTTAATTCAGTGGGGAAAATACGATGAATGGATCCCGTTAAGTGATGCTTACCAGTTCGACAGTGCCATTGCCGATACCAGTGTCATTGAATACGATGCCGGGCACATACCTATGGAAGAAATACCAGAGCTAACAGCTAATGATGTGCTTACATTCCTGCGTCGATGATGGTTTGTTTGAGTAGAGCCGTATTCGATAATGAAAAAAACAGTAAAGAAACTCGACAACAATGTAGTGAAGGGGTTAACCGCAGTCTGTGAGACTTTTAAGGCCAAACAAGCCGGTTTTGAGTGGATAACACATACGGCTGATTATTCGAACTTTCCCGCTAGTTTAGTCATAACCTGTGTTTTTGATACAAATGAAGCACTGAGAAAAGCGAAGGAGAGTAAGTTGGACATTGATATTCGCATACAAGTTCAGCAACAGTTGCTTAAAATGGGTGTCTTGTTAAAAGATGCTAAACGTCACGTCTGTTTTGATACTGAAGAAGCTTGCTTTATCGAGAATAATGGTGATTGGTCAAGGAGGTTGTAACGTGAAGAATATCCTTATTCTTATCTCTTTCGTCTTATTTGTTGTTAGTGTTAAATCTTCGGCAGAAGAAGATACTTATCAAGCTAATAAATCATTGCAAAGGTTGATTGAACACCAATGGAAGCATGGCGCTAGGGACTGTTCAAAGAATACTGACCCAGCAATAGAAGTCTTTCGGTATGACCAAGACACTTATATTCTCAGACAAAACAAGTGTGTCCATTATGAAGCGCCTTTTATCTATCTACTTTTTGGTGAAGATACATTGCTGATTCAAGATACCGGAGCGACGGCAGACCTATTGACTTTCCCACTATACGAGACGGTTCAGGACATTATCACTCAACGAAACAAAGCCTTAAATCTCTCTAAACCGTTGAATATTTTGGTAACCCACTCACATAGTCATGGCGACCACACCGCTGCTGACACCCAATTTAAAGGGAAACCTCGTGTCACTGTTGTAGAACCTAGTCTTGCATCGATCAAAGAGGTGTTCGGTTTAACATACTGGCCTGCTGAATCTGTGGACTACGATTTAGGCAAGCGCAACGTTATTATTATTCCTATCCCCGGGCACCAAGCGGAAAGCATTGCACTTTATGATAAAAATAACCAATGGCTGTTAACAGGCGATACCTTCTACCCTGGTCGTTTATACGTTAGAGATTGGTCGGCTTTTGAAAAGAGTATTGAACGCCTTGTGTCCTTTACGCAGTCATACCCTGTGAAGGCGATACTTGGAACACATATTGAGATGTCTAAAGAAGCCGGCGTTGATTACCCAATAAGCACTATTTACCAACCTAATGAAGCCAGTTTGCCTCTAACCGTCCATGCGCTTAAAAGCCTTAAGAGTGAGCTTGATGCGTTGAATGGCAGGAGAAAAAAGGTGACTAAAGCTAAATTTATTATCTACCCGGTATAGTGACTTTCAATCAATGTGAGTAGAACGTGATTTTTGCCTTGTCGCACGCATGTTATGCTCAGAATATATTCGTTGTTTGGTATCGAACAACGCTTAACTTATAGCTACTTGATCTCGGAGAGAATCCACTATGTATCCTCGACTTTATGTTTTGTTTTTTATTGTTTTAATGATGTTGCCTTCCGTTAGTTTCGCACAAACCAAAGTAGAGTTTCCCTCGGAGGATGGGTTAGCGGTTACCGCTGAGGTTTATCGCAATGAACAAGCAAAAACAGCTATCATCTTATTTCATCAGGCGGGAAGCTCGCGCGGTGAATACAGAGATATAGCTCCCCGACTCAATAAGCTTGGTTATACTGCCTTGGCCGTTGATCAACGCTCCGGTGGAGACTTTCGCGGTATTAAAAACGAGACAGCCGCAAGAGCAAAATCAGGACGAGACTTTCCTTCCGCGCTGCCCGATATGAGAGCAGCGGTGAAGTATGCCAGAGAGGAACTGGACGCTAAAAAAGTGGTCATTTGGGGTTCATCTTACTCTGCGTCTTTATCATTGGTTTTAGCCGGGCGTAAAGATGCCCCAATTGACGGAGTGCTGTCTTTCTCTCCTGGCGAGTATTTTGGTCGTGCGATCAGTGTGAAAAAAGAAGTAAGTACAATTGATGTTCCCGTATTCATCACCTCTGCACGCAACGAAGTTAATGGTTGGCAGAGTATTTTTGATGCGATACCTAAATCAAATAAAAATATTGCTTTTAAACCAAAAGGTAAGGGGTTGCATGGCTCATCAACTCTCTTATCAGC
>CAZVDU010000112.1:8721-13682 GCA_964625615.1 uncultured Pseudoalteromonadaceae bacterium
GGCACCTGATATTTCAAAGCAATTAGTAGTTTTCAAAACCATTAATTCAGATTAATGTGGTAAATATAATTCAACTTGTATAACGACTATCGAAGGAAAGCTGGATGAAAATAAGAAAAATAGATTATAGAAAAGCTACTTCTAAAGCTATGCTATTGTCCCTGTGTTTAATAGGCGCTTCCATCGCTCAAGCAGCTGAACTTAAAGCGCTAGTGGGCGGCAGATTAATTGATGGGTATGGGCATCAACCACTCGCCAATAGCGTTATTTTAGTTAAAGATAATGTTATCGAAAAAGTAGGTACAGTAGACACGCTTACTGTGCCACAGGGGTATGAGGTTATTTCTACAGAAGGCATGGATGTCTTACCAGGTCTCTGGGAGAACCACGCCCATTTGATGTTGAATGGGCATTCTGACTATGCGCATTGGGATAAGACATACTTAAATCGCTTGTCAGATGAAATTATGCCAGCCAGTGCAGTTCAATTGCTATTAGCCGGTGTAACCAGTGCACGAGACTTAGGTGCGCCGCTAGAAGATTCGATGTCAGTAAAGAACCGTATTGAAGATGGAACGATCCCAGGGCCTCGTTTATTTGTGTCTGGACCTTTTATTCAACACGAGGTGCCCGAAGGCACAGAAAAGTTTCGTTGGTCTGTAAGCAGTGAAAGCGAAGCTCGTAGAAAAGTTAAAACACTGGCTGATGCGGGCGTCGATATGATCAAACTGATTGATCAAGACAAGCTTGGGTTTAAAATTGCCAAAACTGTGGTCGATGAGGCCCATAAGCGCGGTTTAAAAGTTATTGCGCATTCACATCGACCCGACGAAGTGCGCATGGGACTCGATATTGGTGTTGATAACTTTGAGCATACAGGGTTAACAACGGCACCTGAATACCCCGCAGATATCATTGAAAAGCTGAAAGAAAGAACAGCGACCGGTCGTATTGCGGGTGGGCCTCTCTTTTGGACGCCAACGGTTGAGGGTTTATGGAATTACGAAAATACTGTCGCTAACCCTGAAAAGTTAGACAATAAGTGTTGGCATCGTGGTTTAAAAGACGACACGATCGCTGATATCAAAGGTTCTCTAACAAATGTTGGGGAACTGGCTTATATGCAATTAGTTCCGCTTAGAAAGCCAACATTGAAACGAAAAATAGCACAGCTGAAAGACACCGGCGTTGTATTCTTGGTTGGTACAGACAGTGGCGTTCCTACAACGTTCCATTGCCAAAGCACCTGGGAAGAAATGGCGCTTTGGGTAGAAGAGATGGAAATCGAGGCTATGGATACCATAAGAGCAGCAACATACTGGCCTGCTGTGATGATGGGCGTGAGTGATAAAATAGGCACCATCGCCGAAGGTAAATATGCAGATATTATCGCAGTGAAAGGTGATGTATTGCGCTACATGAACCTATTGCAACGCGTTGATTTAGTAATGAAAAACGGCATTTTGTATAAAGAAAACGGTCAAGCCATAGAATCTGCTCTGTAAGCCAAAATCATTTTTTATTCGCACTAAAGACGCCCTATTTTGTAGGAGCGCCTTTAGGCGCGAATAGTTACTCCATCAAAGGTATTTTCGGGGCTAAAGCTTTCTTCTGCAACACCTCCTTCAAGCAGTTACTCAACAATCCTCGTTCTAAGTTGGTAATAACAAACATCTAAATTCCCATTACCTTTAAAATGAAAAAAGTCATTTGACAATGTTCTTGCACCTTCTAGTCGTTCTTTGACTTGCATGGAGCCTTGCTGCTGGATCTCAATATCGATTCTATCTTTTTCAGGTATATTCTTAGCAAGTTTTGCCGATAATATTTGTGTTCTATTTGTTTTGTCTTCTATGACGCCACTGGCATTATTGATGTTAGCGCGTTTGACGCTTTGTATCGCCGGCATGCCATAGATAACTCGGCCAATAGTACTCATATTCCTATCCAGATGACGAGTCGCTTGCCCAATGGTGATATAGAACTCAGTCGTTGCGGTATCGGCTTCTGTTCCTCGCGCGAAAGCAACGGCGCCAGGGCAATGCAATAACCACTCTTCTTTGGTTTTACGGTCACGACCCGCCGCAAAACCATTTAAATACCCGGTTTCTGGTGCGATGAAATCAGGTGACTGAACTAATGAAAAGTGCGATGTGCCCGACATTAAACGTGTGAACTCAGGTTTTAACGGGCTTTTGTTTTTACTCTTCTTACTCTCTGAAACATCACCTGCCTGGGCAACAAAACCGTCGATAACACGGTAGAAGTCTAGTCCATCGTAAAAGCCTTCATCAATCAATGTTTTAAAACGCTTAACATGTTTAGGTGCCATAAAAGGCGCGAGTTCTATGACAACAGTGCCCGTTTCGAGCTCGAAGTAAACGACATCATCAAGTTTGGGTTTACGCCAATCCTCGTCAGCCTGTGTGCTCACTGATATAAATAAGCTAATGAGGATGATGATGGACGAAAATAGTTTCATAGAATGGCGCCTTATTATGGTTTTCTTTTGAGCTTGTTTTAGTTGGTAACTCTCTAGCAGTGTTAATCAGGCAGAGAGTCTATCTTTAAGATTGTTCGCAGCAATACATCTGCGCCGCGTGCCATATCTTCCGGGCTTGTGTACTCTTTGGGTGAATGGCTGATCCCGTCTTTAGATGGCACAAAAATCATCCCTGTAGGTGCTACGGCGACCATATCTTGTGCATCGTGCCCAGCGCCTGATGGCATTAACTTGTAACTATAGCCTGCTTCTCTTGCAGCTTGTGCAATAATTTCCCGCATGCGTTTATCTGTGGGAGCTGGGTGTGAGGCAACATCGATAAACTCGAAGGCTATTTTTGTGTCTGTTTCTTTTTCTATCTCGCGTGCGCGTGCTTTAACGAGCTTAAACACTTTGTCCATCTTTGCTTGTTCGAGATCTCTAACTTCAAGACTCATAATAACCCTGCCAGGAATAACGTTTGGGGCGCCAGGAAAGGCTTCAATCCTGCCAACTGTGGCTACTTGCCGACCTTCTAGTCCAAGTGCAATTTCATTGATGCCGATGGTGAGTTTAGCGGCAGCTAACATAGCATCTTGACGCTTATTCATCGGTGTCGTGCCACCATGGTTAGCAAGACCCTCAATAATCACATCCCACCAATTGATGCCAACTATCCCCTCAACAACACCGATGTTGATACCTTCTTCATCGAGGAATCCACCTTGCTCAATATGTAATTCAATAAAGGCTTTCAGGTCGCCGGGCTTAACAGCGTCTTTGAGAATATTCTCCGGGTCACCGCCAATCCGTTTTATGCCTTCGCCTATGGTCATTTCGGCATGGCTTTTTACATCGAGCGTTGCGGGTTTAATTTTCCCTGTATAGGCGAGGCTTCCAACGAGGCCACCTTCTTCATTTGAAAACACAATCACGTCGATAGGGTGTTTAGTGCTTATCTTCCCTTTGTTCAATAGGTCGATGACTTCAAGATTCGAAATAACACCAACATCGCCATCATAATTGCCGCCACCAGGCACACTGTCTGTATGAGAGCCAATAAGAATGGGCTTCAGGTTGTTACCATTGCCAGGTCGCCGGCCAATGATATTGCCGCCAACATCGATATGAAGATTGGTTAAACCCTGTTTGAGCATCTCATCCATGATGTAAGCTCTACCAGCGATATCGGCATCAGAGTATGCAACACGGTCAACACCACCGTCCTCATTCTTACCGAACTGAGACAAAGCGATAATGCGGCTTTCCATGCGCTCTGCTGATGCGTTTGGAAGTTCTTGAGATGAGGCTGTAAAAGCCCCTGATAGCAACACGCTCAAAATCAGTTTTTTCATAACCTTCATCGTCGTATCCTTTTACTTGTTTTTTAGTTTAAAAAGAATAGAGACTATCCTTAACCGATGCAACTGATGGTCAATCAACCAACTTAGCTGTCGATAGCGTTACAGTGTTTGGAGACACAATAACCGCAAGTTTGTTGTGTCTATTTAGAATTGTCGCTACCCTTTCTGTCTTAATTATTTCAAGAAGGCCTTTAACGCATGCGGTTACGTTTCTTTTCGTTGGTTCTTGTCGCGATACCTCTTTTTCTTTCACAAGCTTTTGCTCAGCAGGTTACGGCCTATAAAGGCGCTACACTGGTTGATGCTTCATTAGATAAGCCGATTAAAAATGCTGTCGTAATTGTTCGTGATGGCCGTATAGAAGCAGTAGGCCCTGCATCAACAATTAGTATTCCAAGTGGTGCAAAAGTTATCGATATAGTCGGACGTTGGGTCGTCCCTGGCCTAGTTGATTCGCATATGCATTTTTCACAATCTGGCAGCCTATACACTCGCCCCGATGGCCTTGATTTACGTTCGGTTCGTCCGTATGAGAACGACCGAGCACATTCGGATGCAGAGTTACCTGATACCTTTCGTCGATATTTAGCGTCAGGCGTAACGGCGGTTGTCGACGTTGGTGGCCCAGCTTCAAATTTCTCAATACGCGAAAAAACCAACGAACTGTCGCCTCAAATTGCGCTTGCTGGTCCCTTATTGGCGACACTTGATTCTGGGTTTACTGAGCGTGTTAAACGCTTAGATCTCGGCAATGACCCAACGATTATTCCCGTAGGGAAGCCACGAGCCAGTCGAAAGCTTGTAAGAGACCAGTTAGCGTTAAAAGCTGATCTGATTAAAATCTGGTATATCGCTTCTAGGGAAAGACCAGCCGAAGAGAGTTACGATACGGTTGCTGCGATTATTGATGAAGCGCATAAAGGTGGTGTGCGTGTTGCTATTCATGCCACACAGCTTGAAACAGCGCGTTTAGCGGTTAAAGCTGGGGCTGATATTCTTGTGCATACGGTTGATGATAAACCTGTTGATCAAGACTTTATTGCTGCATTGAAGAAGCGCGATGTCATAGTGATGACCACAGCAGTTGTCTACGAACATATTGGTCAGTTGCGTTC
>CAZVDU010000113.1:0-13668 GCA_964625615.1 uncultured Pseudoalteromonadaceae bacterium
AGCCACTTGAATCAGAGTCGGCTTTCCAATTCTTTAATGTTTCATAGGCTTCATTGTTTAATGGAATATGTCGGGTTTTGCCTGATTTCGCGTTCTCAGAGATAACCGTTAGGGTTTTATTTGTGAGATCTACATTTTGCCAATCTAAGCTCAAAATTTCCCCTCTACGCATACCTGTGTTCGTTGCTAGCAATACGATAGGCTTTAGGTAGTCGGCAAACGTATTAGTTGATAGGTCTGGTAGCAATTTATAGCTCCGCTCTTGCCTAAACTTATTAGCGCTCATGCGTTGTGCTTTTATCTTGTTATCTCTTTCAGTCAACGCCTGCCTTAGTCGTTTCTCTTCTTCCTTGTCCAGATACCGTACTTTGGCATTATCGACTTTTAACGCTTTCACTTTGTTGAGATCGTGATTGTCTATGATCTCCCATTCGACTGCCCGACTTAAACAACCTTTTAGGGTATTTATGCGTCGATTAATGGAGGCGGGCTTTAAACCACTTGCTTTCTTTTCATTACGCCATTTCTCTAATTCCCAAGCTGTAATTTCTGAGAGTTGCTTATCTAAAAACTGTGGAAAGGCTGCTTTTAAGTTTTGGATTGAGGTTTTGGCTGTCTTCGCGTTTTGAGTTTCTAACCAAGGTCCGTATTTGTCGTTAACAAACGCCCATAATGTCGACAGCTTTGAAAGCCTATGTTTTTCTTTAGCTTCCTTCTTTACTGCTTGTACATCGATACCTTTTGTTATTTCGGCCGATTTATTTTTGGCTAAATCACGAGCTTGCGCTGGTGTAATTTGACCATCGGAACCTAATAGGTAATTTACTTGTTTGCCGTTCAAGCGATAAAACAAGTAATACTTAATTTTTCCGTTAGTAGTGATACGCGCATGGAACCCAGAAATGTCCGTGTCGTTCAATCTTTTGTCGCTAGGTTGTAAGCTTCGTATTGTCGAGTTTGATATTTTTGCTTTGACTGGCATTGGCTCTTTTAACTTCCTGTGTAGCAAATATGTAGCAAACTGATTGTGCTACAGTGAACAAGAAGAAACAATGCAGGATAGTGTTATATTTATATAATATATGTAAATCAGTGTCTTACGTGTGTTTTTCGGTGCTGCCCTGTTCACCTTTGTTTATTGTGAAATACGATTAAATTGCACTCCGGAGGCAAAGGTCGTGAGTTCGAATCTCGCCGGGTGTGCCATTTTAAAGGGGTTTAAACTCTTTCTTGCCTTTCTTTGATTTCCTTAGTTCATGTAGTAAATGTGTATCATGTGGTTGAAGTATTTATCTACGATTAAATTCTCCTTATTTAAATAAGGCCTTGTAAATTAAACTGGCAAGTTGGATTGTTAAAAATCAATCATCAAATAATAGTTATCCTTGTGCCGAAGGATATTGTTCTACCAAACCTACTAATAGTTTTTCTAAGCCTTATCTAGCCCTAACGGTCTCGATGGCTTTATTCGTTATAACGTTAGTCAGTTTCATACCGATCTTTCTAGAGGGATTTCAGCGTTTAGCCAGCTCAATGCCGAAAACCCAATAAAATAAACGTGTATAAACCTCCATGACCCAACATGTTGTGCTTTAAACAACAGGCAAGCACTTAAAAAATCACTGAAATTAAAAAATAAATGTCCTGAATTGGGTGTTTTTTCCGCTATTAGTAATGCGCTTTATATTTTAGAAAGCGTGTAGGCCTATTCGGCAATTGTTAATGGAGGGTACTGTTTTAGAAAATAGTGAATGCCTTTCATTACACATTTGATCAACTTGGAGTGGTATTAATGAAAGTAAGTAAAAAGATAATAAACGTAGCGGCTCTACTTGTTTTTTCAAGTACATCATATGCCCAATGCTTAACCGGTGTATATGAGTCGTCTGGCAGCCTGACTGAGTCACAGTTTAACTCTGGCCCAGGACGTGACCCAAACGTTTCCATTAATCTTAGTGTTGTAAGTAATAAGTTAAACTATTGCAGCGGTGTTCGGGGAATTTGTCAGGATATTGGAGATGCGAGAGACGGATTAAGAATTGCGTTTGATTCACAAAATGGTGTTGCGTATTATGCGTTTGAAGATTCAAACAATAAGCTAATGGCGGGCTGGGTGGATTCGAAAGGGTCATTCAAAGCACCTTCTCAAGTAATGGATATTAGGACGGATGAAACCCCAGTAATAGCTTATAACAGCGAGCGAGACACTGTGGTGATAAGTTACGAGCGTGATACGGCTGGTATCGGAGGAGGGGAGGCAGACATGCTCTCTGTGATGAGCCGTAATCCACAATTAGGTGTTTGGATAAATAATTCAGAACTAGAAAATGGCGCTCAAACAAGGTTTGGACCAGATCATATGTGTGCAGGTCCTTCAAGCAATGAATTTATTCTGCAGTTCAGGGGGCGTACTCAAAGTAATAAATGCTTTCAAAGCATTTATGATGTAGATGCTAACCGGTGGGGTAATCAAACTAGCTGTGACGATTTATTCTAGAATTAAGTTATTAAAAGTAAACCTCGCGTTATGCGGGGTTTTTTCGTTTAAGAGTTCATGAAATGAACTATGTAACTCAGAACCTCTTTTGATATAGGACATAAGATCATCTGTGGCACCGAACGGCATTAGAAGATGACGGATCGGTCCAAATTAATTGTTTGAAGTAATAGGTATTAAAATCAGCGTGAGTTTATTCATGGGAGTGTATAATTTCTAACATAAGGGCAATTAATCGCCAGCTAAAAGGCTAGATAGCTAGCGATTAACTGTCCCAGTGAGCTACAGCGAATGGCTTGATGTTTTTGCTACGTGCCGTTTGCAATAATTGTGGTTAGGGAACTGATTAGCGTTACAATCATTATGAAATAAAATAAAGAGCCGTTAGTAGATTTGCGCTTTAGCTCTTTTTCATAGCGCTCTATCATTCTAGTTGTCGAACCTTTAAATCGTCCAAACCTGTTCAAGGCGAATTGATGTTTATACTTTAGGAACACAAAATAACCTTTGTGTCTGGATAGGTAATTCCGGAGATCGTAAACCCTAATGCCTGTTTTTTCAGACAGCATATATATACTAATCCCTTCAGGTTGATGCCCTTCTAACACGCTTAAAATTTTCTTTAGGTTTTCAAGGGTCATCAAAACTCTGAATTTAGTGGCGCACAACGCCTCGGTAAGAGGCAACATAATAGTTGGCTAAAATTAACGACAAAGGATTAAAAGCCAACTGTTTCTTATCCTTTTGAATGATTTATATGTCATGCTCGCTACCAATAACTCTACACAACAAGAATACTGCAAACACTATTAACAAAACGCCAAGAGAATAAAAAACAATACCTTCGTTAACTCATCTTGGACGACAACCACTTTGTAATAAACATCTTCACGTGTGGTTTGATTGAAGAAGCCCACCGGTATAATGCTTCAGTGCAATCAAATAAACCTAGTCAAGCAAAAGTGATAACGTTAGTTTATCTATGAGTGCTAATTATTGTGGAATCAATTGATGAGTAAACCTTCTACTGCACCTGGTTTTTCTCCAACAGCTATAGATGATCTTTATTCTTATAAGCCAAAACTTACTTCTGTTGCTCTCGTGCTGGCCGTTTTTCTCGGCCTCTTCGGTGTACATCGGTTCTATTTGAACAAAACCCTAACTGCTACTCTTATGTTGTTGAGTGCGGGTGGAGGTGCCGTATGGTGGCTTATAGATATTTTTCTTGTAAAGAAAATGGTGATGGACCATAACGATGAAGAAAAAAGTCGAAAGGAAGCGGGCAAACCGCCTCTACACTTATCGTTTTTACCTCAAAAAAAAGATTTAAATATCAAAGAACCTCCGAAATGGTTGCCGATAAGAAACTCGAAGGGCAGGGTATATGGCAGCTTGTTTATGTTAGCGCTAGTTGGTTTTGTTTTGGGTGTAATTTCTGGTTCAACAGGAACATATGAACCAACCATTATTTTATTAGTGTTTATTATTACTTCTTTGACGGCTGCACGTTGGAGTTTAGCAGCTAAAGTTCCCGTAATTGCAAGTTTGACACGCTGGGTTCATCGACTCAGGTTATATTATTATAGTGTCGATCCCGGCAATATTTGGCTACTAAGTTTACGTCCCATTTATGGCATCTTTTTAACGCCATTCAATAAAAAAGCCAGGGCCGAAGTGCGGCTATATTTAGAGCTAGGGTTGATATTTTCAATCTTGTTTTTTATCTCCGACCTTATTGAAATTTACCAACATGAATCTATATGGGCGGGTATTGGACTTGCTATCGCTGAGCTTGTACAAACGCTCATTTACACCTACTTTTTTGTCGCACCAGTTGGTGCTTTGTTAACGACTCAAATTATTCTCTCTCGGCATCATTGGGTTATTTTGCTTTTAAGCTTATTGTGCTTTATCAGTGTTTTTCTTGGTCTTAAATTAACAGGCGGTATTTGAAATTTTAGCAACTGACGGGTTATTATCTATGCCAATCGGTGCTGCATAATCCCATACTTTGAAACGACTCATCTAGATGCATTCTATTTTTTGATGGAGCCTATATCAAATGTATAGTTTAGCCAATTTCTATAGTCAGAAAACTGTATTACTGAACAAAATGACAGTATTTGGCTGCACGTTTTTTTATTTTGATATGTGCTAACTATGAAATAAAGAGGCGGCATAACTTAGCAATTTTGGCTTTTTTTGCTAACCTATAGACAGACAAAAATGTTTTTACGTTTATATTTTATTGCTGTTTTAAAAATAATATTGTGACTATGAAAGCAGTCAGGGGTAAGCTTTGATAAAAGCTAATAATCTATTGGCTTTATAATATGACCAGATATTCGGCGGCTTAATTTTCGCTTGTGTTTGTTTCAAGAAAGAACCATGTGTTAGAGGTATAAGGGTGCCATTACATTCATTATTGATATATACCTTGTTCATCGCAGATATAAATTATCTATTATTCTAATTTATTGGGTAATATTGAGGCAGGCGAATCTCAATTATGGGTAGGCCTTGGTTGGACGTTTTTAAAGTAGATCAATATATGGGAGCATCCCATGTGACTTATCCATCACGTGACTCTATCGTGTTATTCTTCTTTTTCGCATTACTTTTATCTGCATTTTCATCCTTTGCGAGCGATAAAAACCTGTCCTTTAAACGTGTCTTGCCAGAACACGTTGAAGAGTTAGGCTATATCAATGTCATTACTCAAGATGATATAGGTTTTTTGTGGTTCGGTGGTTCTAATGGTTTGGGCCGCTATGATGGCCATGATTTGCATATTTATCGTCATGACCAGCAAGACGAGACTTCGTTAATACGTAATTTTATTACTGACATGATTGTGGATTCTCAGAATAATTTGTGGGTCGCCACACGCGAAGGTCTTAATAAATATGATCCCCTGAAGAATAACTTCACCCGCTACGCTTTCAGCGGCCAAGAGGCTGCAGGTATAAATCATGTCAATAGCATTGTTGAAGCTGATGAATCGACATTTTGGCTGGGAACGCAAAATGGCCTGTATTCCTTTAACAAAACCACTGGTGCCTTTAAAGCCTTCCCTTTTCCAGACGGAACAATCCTTGATGACAGTTATGCAATAGCTGATATCGCAAAAGCTAAGGATGGGTCTATTTGGTTAGGACTACATTCTTCCGGCGTTGCATATTTTGACATTTCCAAGAATAGCTTTGTATTTTATCAGCATGATGAGAATAATGATCAAAGTCTCAGTAGTAATGCTATTCGTCATGTGTATTTTGATCGTCAAAATCGTCTGTGGTTCAGCACTTATGGCAATGGTCTCAATCAGTTCATTCCTCAAAATGGTACATTTATACGTTATATCAATGGAGAATCATCTGACCAACGCAATATCGTTTGGCGAGTCCTGGAAGATACTGAAGGCTATTTGTGGGTTGGTAATGGTGCAGCCGTTAGTTTGTTGGATGTTGATAAAAGGCAGTTTCAAAACTTTAGTCATCTCGCAGAAGATCCCCTAACGCCTGGACATCATGTGGTTACTGAGATTTTTCAAGATATGAGTGGTGAAGTGTGGCTAGGCTTTTACCCCTCAGGGGTTGATATATATGATGTACAAGCTTCAGCGTTTACTAGCTATCGTTACAGACCCTATGTAGACAGCACCAAAACGCTATGTGATGGAGGTGTGGAATCCACATTTGAAGATAAGAATAAAAACCTATGGATAGGTGTTGGCTTTGGTTTGAGCTACTTTAACCGAGAAAGAAATACGATCAATTGCTTGCAACATAAAAAAGGTGATTTAACAACGCCTAGTGGTAACACCGTTCTTTCAGTAATTGAAGATAACGAGCAAACATTGTGGTTAGGTATTTGGTCTGGAGGTTTGAACCGTTTTAACGAAGAGACCGGTCAGTTTGTTTACTACATGCCAGAAGAAGGTAATGAGAAGAGTATTATTGGACGGGAACCTTGGGATGTTATTGAGGATAGCCGAGGTGATATTTGGGTGGCTACCGAGGCAGGTGTAGCCAGATATAATCACCAAACCGATGACTTTACGCGTTTCTATGCTAACCCAGACTCTAACGGTAATGTGCCTAACATATATGCTCGAGTACTGTATGAGGACTCGGACGAAAATTTTTGGGTCGGCACTGCCGGTGGGCTACATTTGCTTGACAGGGATACGGGTGAATACACGGTTTTTAGGCATGACAGCAATGATCCGAGTTCGATAAGCGATAACTTTATATTGTCTATCCATGAAGATAGCCAGAAACGCTTTTGGGTAGGTACAGATAACTCAGGTTTTAACTTAATGAATCGATCAACAGGTCGTTTTAAGTCTTACACAACAAACGATGGTTTGCCTAATGATACCGTTACAGGTATTCAAGAAGATAAGCTAGGTTATTTGTGGTTAGGCACTCAGAAAGGGCTTTCACGTTTTGATCCAAAAACAGAGACGTTTAAAAATTATATTACTAAACATGGACTTACAGGGAATTTGTTTAATCGTAACACACCGACACTGGCGAGTAATGGAGATTTGGTTTTTGGGCATAGCAAAGGTTTAGTTGTTATTGCCCCAACAGAATTGACAATTAATGACTATATTCCTCCTGTCGTCATTACTGATTTTAAAGTACTGAATGAGACGATTATGCCAGGCGACGATTCACCGATGTCTGTTGCAATAGAACTTGAAAAGGAAATCCACTTAGATCATACCCAATCTATTTTCTCCTTTGGTTTTTCTGCCTTGAGTTATCGCGCGTTTGAGGATAACCGTTACCAATACCGTTTACGAGGCTTTGATAGCACGTGGTTAGAGGCTGATAAACAACGCAGCGCAACCTATACTAACCTAGATGCAGGGCACTACGTTTTTGAAGTTAGAGCCTCAAATAATGATGGCTTATGGAATGAAACACCAGCAAGGGTTGCCGTCATTATTCATCCGGCTCCCTGGAGAACGTGGTGGGCCTATTCTATATATGCTGTCGTTGTTTTCCTTCTGGTCTTTTTGTACTTATACAATCAACGTATCAAGGTTCGAAATCTTGATAGAGTCGTTGCGCAGCGAACACAAGAACTTGAGGATGAAACAAAGCTATTAAAAGAAACGCAATCAATTTTAGAGGCGGCCAATAATCGTATTGAAGAGGCAAGTCTTACCGATCCGCTCACCTCTTTGCGTAATAGACGCTTCTTAACAAAGCATATCGATAGCGATGTTGCTTGGGTGGAGCGTCAGTACAAAAACAGTGATGAAGACAAACGGGGTGATGACAGACACGGCTTAATCTTCATGCTGATGGATATCGATAAATTCAAAAGTGTTAATGACAAGTATGGGCACTCAGCGGGTGATAACTTACTGCGTGATTTCAGTGCAGCAATAAATAGTTGTGTCAGAGAATCAGATTACATAATGAGGTGGGGGGGAGAAGAGTTTCTAATCGTAGCCCGGGCTTCTTCAACAGAAGAGGGCGAGCAGTTGGCTGAGAGAATTCGCGCCCATATTGAAGAGTATGCCTTTGAGGTAAAACCTGAAAAGATACTCAATAAAACGTGCTCAATAGGTTATGCCGTGTTTCCGCTTGTACCAGATTCGTTAAAATTGGCGAGCTGGGAGCAGGTGATTGATATTGCAGATAGAGCATTGTTTGTTGCTAAAAAGTCAGGACGCAATTGTTGGGTTGGCATTCACGGTGTCAATGATAAGTTTAATGGCGACTTGCAAAACGTATTGACGTTAAAAGATAAAGACTTTTTGAGTTACTTTCTGGTTGCGTATTCAAAGAAGCAATTAACCCCAACTTGAGATAAGACTAGTCGATATAATCAAATACTTTCTATTTAAATCAAAAGATTAGAATGAGTTTAAATTCGAAATTTAGGTGTTTTTCCGTTAAGTGTTGCTATTTATTTTTCCTCTATCAAGGTTCGACTTAAAATTACGCTACTAGGCCATTCTAAACTCCTAATGAGTAACGATGAGAAGGGTAAAAATAGCTACGTACTAAACTTTCCTAATTAAAACTACTATAGATTTATATCTCAACCTTTTAGAAACAACTCCGTATGAATTAAGCGATTACTTTTCATGTTATGCTTTTTGTTTGACATCTACGAAATATTTAGTATAAATGTATGAGTGAAAAGTAATCAAGTAAGACAAAAATAATCAAGGGAGTAAAAGATGGGCCTTCATACCAAGTTAACTAAATCAATCCAATTGGTTTTAGCCATGAAACTAGTAACGGCATTTATCATTTCTATCAGTTTTGGTGTTATCAGCAATAATGCATTTGCAAATCAGCAAACTGAAGAGGTTGAACCCGAGCTTGATTTGGAAAGTTTAAAAGTCAAAAATATTGAAGTAATCACGATCACCGGTAGAAAATCTATAGGGGCTTATCGCAGAGCCTTACTTAAAGCAGAAAAAGATCTGTATAAGCAATACAATAAGTTCGCTGACGCCGATGAATTTAAAGTCATTTGTAAATCCAAGCAAACCCAGCTCGACTCACGCAAAAAAACACAAATCTGCACGCCTAGATATGAAAAAACATTGGCTACTCAAGAAACCCAGTTTCAAGTCTCAAGAGTAGGGACAAGCTTGAGTAACAATCAAAACCTAAACTCAGGCCTGAATACTGCTGGTGGCGCAACTATTGAAGCGACGGAAGTTAACGTTCCAGATACGCTCGGGTCATTGCTCAATCTTCAAAACATTAGCCGGGGGCAAGTGGGTGGAAAGCTGAGGCAAAAAAGGGAAGCACACTATCTAGACATGCTAGAGCAGTTAAAGCAACACCCTGAATTAGGGGAAAAGCTAGTTGAGTATGTGATTGCCAAACAGAAATATCAACTTCGATTTAAGCAAAAATAAGCCGATTTAATTATACAAGGTTTGCGTCACAGCTGATAACTTGCGCAGAATAGAAATGGATTTCCCTTGCAATGATATCTAGGGCAACCGAAGATCCAATAGAAACCTCTTTGAACCGACTCTAGTATCCAACTCAAATCTGTTGGGTATTAGAGTCGAAATTGAATTTCTAGAGGTTTTTTGTCACTTTCTACCTATGAGATAGATATTATCTTCACTCAGTGTTTAACCTCGTCTCTTTATTTTATATTTTCAACGCGCAAAATTAGATGAGTTGAATAACTAGAATTCACTATACAAAAACAAAAAAATACATTTGATTTGTATTTACCCAAACCTTGAGCTAGCTTGATTAATATACTTACCGATAACAACCGAAAGGATTGGTTGCATGTCGCTCAAAGAATTAAAAAAAAAGCTTCAACACATAGTCGCTGATGACCACTTAGCGATAGATAAGCAAATTATAAATTCCCCACAATGTACGTTTATTTTTGAGGAGCTGTTGCATTTAGAGCAACTGACTATCGAAAATCCAGTTTTGTTTTCCTCTGATGAAGCCATATATGTGGAGGGTATAGCATCACTCTTGAATGTTGCTATTCTGCCTATTGAACTCACGTTTTTTGAACGTGATGAGATGATGCAGCTAGCAATACAAATCATTTGTCCAGAAGAATGGAAAATCAGTGACAGTTTTCCCAGCGTCAATCAGACACTCATCAACCTAACGAGCGAGCAGAGTTTCCCTTGCTTGTTAGACTTAATTCAGTTTCGTAACGTTCTGCTCTCAGTTTCCACGGATTCAATCGATATTGATGCGCTACCTGCATGGTTATTTAGTGCTGTGGTGGATAGTAATGACGAACAATTACCTTTGTCTCTACTGGCTGATTCACGTCCTCAGCTAGATGCTGTTGGCAGTATTTCGTCAGTGACGCCTGCTTTTGATCAAGCGACTATCAATTTAACGTTGCACATTGAAGAGCCTGTTTCATTAGGCTTTGTGACGCTAGCTGATTTTTACCTGGAAATTATATCGGCCCCCATATCGATGGTTGTGCCGGATGCAAACGAAGACGTCATCATTGCAGAGGATTATTATCGCTTACAATCAGAGCTGCTGATCGGTGGTGATACAACGCCTGTTATTTTACCCGTGTGCGCTTCTTTTCTGTCCTCGTCATTGCCCTACGCCTTTGAATTAATGTTAGACGACTTCGTAATTAATGACTTAAGTTCTATTGCACCACTGTTCGGCGATCTAGATCTCAACTCCTACTTGCCACCTAATCTCTCGTTACATGGGTCACTATTACAGATAACGATGTTTATCGTAGAATATGATCCCAGATTGAGCGATTTATCTAGAATTGAAGTTACAGTCGCTACTCAGGCTCAGTGGCGTTTTTCTGAGCGGCTGAGTATCAAAGACATCTCATTAAGTTTTACGGTCTCCTATCCAACCAACCCAAATCAACGATTTGTCTCAGCCGTACTGCGTGGCAGGATTGAATTTGCTGATAACCTCTGGGTTGAAGTTGTCGCGAGCTTGCCAGACTTTAGCCTATCATTTGCACTAGAAAGCGACACTCAATTCACCTTGCCACACTTGATTTCGCAATTTAGCCCGATAGAACTACCTCAACCTGATTGGATCCCCGATATAGCGTTTGAGTCAATCGAGATAATGATACAGGCGAGAGAAAAGGTGTTGATGATCAATGCCAGTGCTTCTGTGAATTGGCAGTTTTTAGATGACGCGATAGCGTTAGAGGACATTGGAATAGCACTGGAATTGTCCGGTGGCAATGGCGTTTCTGGATATATTGAAGGTCAATTAATGCTTGGCCAACAATCGTTATTGTTAACCGGGGACACAGCAGAGTCACTGCAACTCACAGCCAGTGTTGAGTCACTTGCGTTGTCTGATGTTGTCAATGAATTGCTTACAACCGTATCGCTGCCGGCTACTATTCCAAATTTTATTTTGAAAGATGTACAGGTGGCTTTGTCTCCTCATCCCGCCTCTTTCCAGTTGTCCGCGAAGGTCGATGAACAGTGGCGGATACCGGTCGGTTATAGCGGTATTCTTATCGAGAACCTGTCATTCGATGTCAGTTATGAAGGAGACCGTGATGCTCAACATCGAGGTTTCAATGCGTCGATATCTGGTATCGTTAACATTGGCAACATAGCGCTAGATGCGGTCTACCGTTTGCCGGGTGAGTTTGAGCTGCGCTCGCAGATCCCAAGCATCAGTTTGATGAGCTTGATCCATTATTTTTGTGGTGATGAAGTACTTGACGCTATTCAGATCCCACCAAGCATTTCTGCATTGACATTAGATAACGTCGAACTATTAATATCGCCAGCGAATAAACTTGTCTCACTGAGTGCAACGAGTGGCTTTGGTCAACTTGAGCTGATTATCAATAAACCTGCTCAAAAATGGACATTTGCCTGCGCCTTCTCATTGCAGGAGTCCTGGCGTTTCTCCAACTTAGTGCCAGAGCTGGCCGTATTGGATAGCCTGAGTTTTGGTGCTGGCCACATCGTTTTTGCATCAGATGACAACCATGATCTACAGTTGTCCTCTTTATCATTTGAGTCAACTAACGCCATTCGCGTCACCAAAGGCCTTAATTTCTATGCACGTATGCGTATGCAAGGGCTAGGTGTTGATGAGCTTTTCAATATCGATGCTTTGAGTGTGCAAACTAGTATTGGTCACGACCCAAGCCAAATCTCTATAGAAGCCGGTATTCAAGGAGAATTTGAACTCGGTGAAGGTGTCACTTTGGGTGGCATCAGGCTTCGTTTAAAACCGGCACCTAGTGAGTTTTCGCTCACACTGCTAGGAACATTGTCGGTCAACGTAAATCAGGACAAGTTGGAGTTTGTCGGTGGACTACAACTCAAACCTCGCGCAGCAAATCTGCAGGCAACCATGTTTGGCCAATGGAAGGAGCCCTTTGATTTTAAAGGTTTTGCGCTGTCAAATGTTGCCATAGAGCTTGGTTTAAGCTTTCCTCCACCTATCCCCAGTATAGGTATAAAAGGCGATATCATTATTGGTGACTTTGAAGGTACCGCTGCCGTTAAATTTGACTCTGCCATGCCCAGTAAAAGCATGCTGGCTGTCGCTTTTAATCAACTGTTTTTCATGGATATAGTGACGGCCTTTTGCAAAGCCGATGTGATTCAGGTAATTCCTCCAACAATTGCACAAACGCTCTCAAGCATGGGCTTTGAAGACGTCAACATCTACATTGCTCCTCAAACAACAACCATCGGTGAATTTACTTTTGAACGAGGAATTGAGCTTAGAGGAACCTTCTACTTAAAAGACATATTAGTGGCTGGCTTACTCAAAATAGACTACATAGAGGGCATAGAAATCAGGGGCGATATGCAAGGTATTCCTTCTACCCCGGTGTTTTCAATAACAGGTGCTCAGGGTGCTGATAACCCGAGTGTTTACTTGAACGTCAGCCCTCGAGCATTACCTGTTATTCAAGTTAGTGCGACTGTTTCGCTATTGGGCATTCAACAAGAGTTGGCTATTCAGGTCAGTGATAATGGATTTTATTTTCTGGTCAGCGGCAACGTTTTTGATTTATTTGAAAGCACCATTGAGGTCGATGCCGCCGATTTAAAAGATAGTGGCACCTTTTCCATCAAAGCCAGCATGAAAAATGACTTTATGCGTTATTTGAACGAACAAACGACCAAGGCAATTCGACAAGCCGCTGATGAAGCGCAACACGATATTGAAAGTGCTCAGAGAGTGGTGGACGATGCTGTTGCGGCTGTAGAAGAAATGGAACATGCTATTGTTGCCACGCGTAAGCTCGTCCGAGAAGAGCGTGCGCAAGCCAGGCGTGATTTACAAAAAGCGAAAAGAGCGGTAGCGAACCAGCAACGAAAGATAGCCACTGTTGAAAAAGATATCGCCAATGAGTGGAACAAGCTTGACCGAGATATCAGTCGGGTAAATCGACCTATTGAAGGATTACGGCGTGACCTGGATAACGCAGAAACTGATCTGGCTACTCACCGAGCTAAAATTAGCAGCAACAACAAAAAGCTGTCTAAGTTGAAAAAGGAAGTGAAGAAAAAGCAAGCTTGGTACGACAACTTACCTTTTCTTCAAAAAGGACCAGCAAATATCTGGAAGTTAAACGAATACGTTAAACCCAGAGAACTACAAATTGTTGCTTTGAAATCTGAAGCCTTAACATTGCAAGGCTATGTCACCGCTGCTCAGGGA
>CAZVDU010000114.1:0-13602 GCA_964625615.1 uncultured Pseudoalteromonadaceae bacterium
AATCAGCACTACCCAATTGGATTGAAGAGCCAATCGATGTCACATTAAGCGCATAGGACAACCAATAGGGTAGAGTCATAACGGCTGTCAGCAACAGCAGTACAATAGAGACCGTGGCAGTAACAAAAGCTTTAGGTGAGACCATATCAACAATTCGCAACCAGAGTCATAAAACGCGTTCGAAGGCTTTACTGAATTCTACAAAAATATGCTTTACATTATTTATGCTCAAGTTCTCCTGATTTAATTAATAGCTTTATATTAGACAGTCTCAACCTTCAGAAAATTCCCTGGAAACTTGTTACTCGTCGAACTATAAATGCTGCACAAGCGCGCCCAAAATATCGTTAAAAGGATAAAAGCCTGACGTCCAGCCTAAACGAACGATAATCAACTCTTGAGACGGGACGATCATCACCAACTGAGAACGATTCCCCATCATTGCATAGGCATCCGCTGGCAAGTTGCTCCAGCGCAATTCACTTCCACCATCATTTAGCCAAAACTGGTAACCATAGCGCGGATCGTTTTCAGAGTTGTTAGGCGTGTGCGATCTTTTAACCCAGTCCTCCGTCAGCAGTCGTTGTTCACCAACAACCCCCTTATTAATCATTAACAAACCTAATTTAGCCCAATCTCTAGCCGATGCATAAATGTATGAACTTCCAACAAAAACACCACTCGCGTCCGTCTCGAACAAGGTATCGTTCATATGCAAAGGTCGGAGCAACTCTCGGTACAAAAAATCAATATTATTTTGAACCTTACCACCGAGTTGATCTGACAAATACCTCGCAAGTAAATTCGTTGTTCCAGAGGAATAAGAAAAATGTTCGCCTACCGGGTACTCAGCTAAACTCTCCATCGCTACATTCGACGCACTCCCTTCAGTAAACAACATCCGAGTAGAATCACTGCCAGGTGCGTACATCTCAGAAAAATCTAAGCCCGATGACATCTGCAACATACTCTCCAGCGAGATATTCGCACGTTCATCTTTCGACCAATCTGGAAATAAGCTCGTCGCCGAAGTGTCTAACGTCCCCATATGGTCCATCCGACCTAGCATAATAGAAGTAACGCTCTTCCCCATCGACCAGCCGAGAAAAGGCGTTTTCTCGTCAAACCCAGGACCATAAGCTTCAGCGACGAGTTTACCTTGTTTAATCACTAATAACGCGCGCGAATCATATCCATCAAGGTTGTCTTGCATAAGTTGAGTATCGAGGGCTTTCTGAATGCCTTTATCGATATGCATAGCCTTATCGCCCATAGGCCATGAGGAGTCACTGCGAGTGAGTTGGGGAACTTCAATATTATCCAGCGCATGTGTATTACCAAACTCCAATGTACAACCAATACCATCACGATATTTTGCCGTTGTAGGCGCGAAACCTAGCATAGTCGCTGTAACTTGCTTGCCATGTTCATCGTACTCAATGTCGATTGTGCGTGTTGCTGGTGAATAGGTTGCTAAGTCTTCGATCACCTGTTGCTCTGATTGCCCGGTAATATATCGCCCTGAACAAGCTAACTTTGCACCAATACCCGCCCCAACTTTAACTGCATCATCCAAATGAAACGGAGAAATCCGCATCAAAGGCAAAGCGACAAACAATAATAAGGCAAAGACGATAACAACACTGATAAGCGCTTTTTTCACTTTATCTCCTAAAGAACAACGAACTTCAATATATCCCGACTATATCAGCAAACTAAATACATAGATTTAACAAATGTTTAAACCACAATTCAATGCCAACACTGTTCATAAGGTATATTCAAATTCAACATTAACTTGAGGTGCGTGCCCGGTCTCATACTTACCTCGCCCACACAATGTAACAAGCTCATCCGTTGCGGAGCCTTCAATAACCGTGAAACTAGATTTGACCAACCCTTCAGCAAACGTACCTTCCTCTTTTAATGAGAAACTCCCTGTCTTATCATCAATCATCCCAGTAAACCTCTCAATGCCCACAAAAGTTGCACTACCATCCCCGTTGTAGGCCATCAAATAATCCAAATGGCCTTCGCCTTGAAGGCGTCCTGTATATTCTTTGCGAATAGTGGCTCGTGTAAACTTCGCGTTTTCATCGATATCTAAATATGGAGACTCATCCCAAGATATAATTTTAAATTCACTACGCATAAATTTTCTCGTTGTTGTTTTAGTCTTGGTGAATGTACATTATTACCATAATGACCGTATTGTAAAAACACGACAACATGCCCGTTAAAGTTTGTAACAAGCCCATCAGAGGTGTCCTACACCCAACAATTAGTGAGCAACATTATCAACTTGCGAGAGCGTATCCATGCTTAGAACTCAGTGAAATCATTGAACAATACTGGTTGGTCACTTGGGATTTACAACAACAAGAACCTCACCTACAAACAAACTTGCCTGATCCATGCGTAAATTTGTTTTTCGATAAGAGCGGAGCAAAGCTATTAGGCCCTATCACTAAAAGTTACACGTATGAAATGAGAGGCAAAGGTCAAGTATTTGGTGTTAAATTTAAGCCTGCTGGGTTAAGCAGCTATTCATCACAACCCTTATCTCATTTCGCAGAGAACTACGCTAAACCAGAGACAGTATTTAGCAAATGGAATCAACAGGATATGGACAGCTTATCGTCGACATTATCTCTCAGCGACTCAATTAACTTGATTGAGCCTTATTTATTGGCAATACATCACTCAATAAACAAAAGGCAACAATTAGCAAATGCCATAGTCGACTTTATTAAACATGCCACACAAGTCAACCGAGTACAGCATATTGCTAAGCACTTCAGTATCAGTGTTAGGTCTTTGCAGCGTTTATTCGACCGCCATGTTGGGCTGTCTCCTAAATGGGTCATTCGAAAATATCGCTTACACGACATACTTAACAATGCTGAGCATAAAAAGACGGATTGGCAGGCAATTAGCCTAATGCTGGGATACACAGACCAACCTCATTTTATCAAAGACTTTAAAGATATGGTTGGTATGACGCCTCAGGCATACGCTAAGAAGAATCACTCATTACTCTCTCCTTAGTCATGCGTTGTTTGGATACTATATTGGCTAAAGATGGGATAAACTCCGCCTCATTTAAATGACTGACAGAACAACCATGTCTAAACAAACAATCGTCTTAGCCACGGGAAATCAAGGCAAAGTCAAAGAACTTGCACGCCAACTGCAACCATTCCCTGTTGAGATCGTTGCACAAGCAGCCTACGACGTTCCCGAAATAGCCGAAACTGGAACAACCTTTGTCGAAAATGCCATCATTAAGGCGAGGCATGCAAGTGCTATCACAGGATTACCAGCCGTCGCTGACGATTCGGGGATAGAGGTAGATGCACTTTTAGGGGCACCTGGTGTCTTTTCTGCGCGATATGCAGGCCCTGATGCCTCAGACAGCGATAACGTCAACAAGCTATTGAATGCCTTAAAAGACATACCTGAACAACAAAGAACAGCACGCTTCCATTGTGTGCTCGTATTCTTGCGACATAAAGATGATCCCGTTCCAATAATATGCCAGGGAACTTGGGAAGGGCTCATTACTCTTTCTGTTGAAGGAGAAAATGGCTTTGGCTACGACCCAATATTCTGGGTACCACAACATAATTGTACATCGGCTCAGCTCAAACCCGAGCAAAAACAACATTTAAGCCATAGAGGTCAAGCGATGAAAAAGATGATCCCTATGATGTCGGTCTATTTTAAGTAACCGATGCTAATTGCTCCCCCACTTTCTTTGTACATTCATATCCCCTGGTGCGTTCAAAAATGTCCTTATTGCGATTTTAATTCACATGGTCTTAAAGCTGATCTGCCTGAAAAAGAATATGTTGCTCATTTGCTTGATGATTTAACCCACGATGCAATTTGGGTGGGTAAACGGCCGGTTAAAACCATTTTTATTGGTGGTGGAACGCCCAGCTTGCTGTCTGTTGAAGCAATGCATACTCTCCTTGAAGGAGTAGCTCAGCGCGTCAACTTGCAAGCTGACGCTGAGATAACCATGGAAGCTAACCCTGGCACCTTAGAAACCAATAAGTTTATTGGGTTTCGAGAAGCTGGGGTTAATCGGATATCAATAGGCGTACAGAGTTTTCAACAAGAAAAGTTGAAGCGCCTTGGGCGCATTCATGATGATAACCAAGCACTTGTTGCTTCTGGCTATGCTCGTAATGCCGGGCTTAACAGCTTTAACTTAGATCTTATGCACGGTTTACCAGACCAGTCACTAGATGACGCAATCAGTGATTTATCAACAGCCATAGCGCAGAAACCACCGCACATCTCTTGGTATCAATTAACGATAGAACCAAACACACAGTTTCACTCAAAACCTCCAGCTTTGCCTAACGATGACATTCTTTGGGATATTCAAACCCAAGGGCAGGAACTGTTGGCGAAGGCCGGCTACAAACAGTATGAAATCTCCGGTTACAGCTTACCTGAGCAGCAATGCCAGCATAATTTAAACTATTGGCGCTATGGTGATTATTTAGGTATTGGTTGTGGCGCGCATGGCAAAATCACTCGCCTTGATGATAATGATAATGGCTACATTTTGCGCACTGTGAAGATAAAACACCCCAAAGGATATATGGATTTGAGTCGACCCTATCTCGATAATCACTGGCAGGTTGATGAGAGCGAATTACCTTTTGAGTTTTTCATGAATAGATTCAGGTTATTCGAACCGTGCCCTAAGAGCGAATATGAACAATTTACGGGGCTATCCGTTAATACGGCTTCGCTGAAAGCTATTTTTGAGAAAGCTGAAAAGAAAGGGCTTATTGATCAAAGTGATCTTCATTGGCAAATAACACCATTGGGGCGGCGTTACTTAAATTCTCTACTGGAGTTATTCGTCTGATTTAAATTGCTCAACCTTACCTGAAACAATCACATTATACGGCTCTAACTCAGGGATTTTTTGTCGCAGAGATTCTTCAATCATATCCAAACTATATAGTTTTTTGCAAAACCATTTCGCTTTCCGCTTAAGGCCTTCAGCCTGTGCTCCGGCTTGGAGTTCAATCTCCTGACCTAAATTTTCGAGACGCTGCGATAAGTTCTCTACCCGCCTTTCTAATTCTTCTGCATCAGAGCTACTGAGTCCGCCTATTGCAGAGAGAACACCGCCTAATGACGTATTAATGGCTTGTTCTATTTGAGCTTCAAGTTCAGGATCAACAAGCTCATCAACATTTTCGAAGCTACCAGGACCAATATAATAATTGCCTTCAGTGTGAATAAACTTCTCTTTTGCTTTCAACTGTGCTCGTTCAAGAGACGTCTGAATGCGTTCATAGCCCTTACTTTCTTTACCAACAAGGCCAACGTATACTTGCTCAATGGTTTCTACGGCTAACTGTGTGCCTTCTTTGGCCAATAAAACCATTTTAGGAACAACGTAATGGATACCCCCGGATAACTCAGCAAGAAGGCGTTGTTGTTCTTTATCGAGATCGATCCAATAACCACCTACAATAAGCTGGTTACCATCATTGATTTGATACAAAGTACGACTTCTATTGGTGACTCGAATTTGATCTTCCGATATCACCATGCCAAAGTTCAAATCAGCATTACATTGCCATTCTGCTCTTACTATTGAAGAGCTTAGCATGCATACAAAAATTACTACCATTTGTATACATAGAGTTTTAAAACGCAAAAAAACCTCAGAGTTTTAACTTATACCCTTAAATTTTTGCACGAAACAATAATATCAGACAGCGTGATCAGACAAACTCAAGGATAATTGGGTTAGTTAACAGAAATCGTTATACCAATTATCCTCAGCGGGGAATAATTTTCGTTGCATTTCATATTGTCAGAATGTCTACATTAATTGACGTTTCGGACCAAACGGACAAAAACGGATAGCTGTTTTTCTCTTAATGAGTTACTACCGTTAAAAAATGCGACAACCCAAGCCCTTTCTGGATCGGTCAGCGAAGGTGTTGATGACCAAAAGTCATCAGAAGGTGTTAATGGAAATAGCTCCGTATTGATGGAGGGCCTAACACATTGACGTTCAATAAGTGACGTCAGCTCTTTTAGGTTAGGCAGTCGCCAATCGTCCGCTCCAGCAAAAGTAAACCCATGAGCCATATTCAGTGCTTGTTGCCATGTAAGTTGTTGTGCATCATCAATACATTGATTATCACTGGCTTGAAAAACCTGGCCTATGCTACAACGCATCCAAACGAGGCCCGTTGTTGTATCAGTGATTGTGCCATCAGCATTATCAGTAAAAATGTCCGATGGCGTGGTGTTGTCAATAGAATCTAAGCACGTTTGCGCCTGTATTGAAAAACAGGAAAATACCGTCGATAAAGTACTGACCAATAAAACCCTTTTTACCCTATCAATAAATGTCATATTAGCGCCCCGCCCTAACAAGCCTGATACGAGCAGCGCTCGACTTGTTTAAAAAGTTGTCATTACCTGTTGAGAAATCGATTGCCCAAGCATTTTGAGCGGCGTCGCCTTGGGGGCCGTCAGCACTTGCTTCTCGTGCCCAATAGAATAAAGGACCTGTGGTTACATCACTAGTATTTGGAAAGTTCGTTTCATCAATCAGAGGACCTGAGCTCTTTCCAAGGTGCAAGATAGATTGCAATTCTTGATACGTTGGTATTCGCCAGTCGAAGAAGCCACATAAGCCGGTTGCATTGATAGCATCAACAAAAGCAGTGGTATTACATTGCGCCAAACCACAGTTTGCTAACGCTGGATTAACAGCCCCTTCAAAACCACCGTTGTTATCGCTGAAGAACCATGAATAAGTGTTCGACACACTATTCACATTCGTACCTTGTTCTTTCACTTCCCATACAAGGCCGGTCAAATTATCACGAACACAAGAAAAGCTAACGTTGTCTTCATCGACTTGATCGCCGATAGCGTCGAGTCGCGTATAGTCAAAGCCTTGTTGGCCTCGGCCCGCCTTTTCTAATGCATTGTTATCAAAAATGATATCTCTTCCTCTGTGGCCATCCTGACCTGGAAATAAGTTTTGAGGGTCGTCGCCGACAACATTATTCGAAGCCAGTTGCGTAACCCCGGTATCATTTAATCTATTTGAAACAAAGGGGCGTACACCCACCTGAACATTATCGTCAACAACATTACCAAACTGATCGGTCACTTGTAACGTGAAAGTTGCTTGCTGCTGTGTCGCAACAATGGGAGCTATAGCAGTTGTTATTGCGTCAGAAGGCATAATAATAGCCGGTGTTAATCCTGAGTCATTCAACCACAAAAAAGACAAAGGATTAGCCGCAGGAACGACAGTCACCGCATCTCCGGTAAGTAAAATAGGTTCACCTTCAAATACAGTGCGGTTTACACCCGCATTAACAACAGGCAAGGTTTGGCTTTCGCTCAAGACTTGTAAATCGACACTTTGCGTACCCTCAGCATCTTCTTCATCCGTCACTGTGAGCGTAAAACTTAGCGTAGATGTATCTTCCAGAACAGGTGTAACAAAAGTCAACTCAACACCGTCTAAACTGACGCCCTGTAAAACGTCAGGGCCTAGTGTTTGCTCCCATCGAAATGCGCTGATTGGCGTTGTCGGATCAGAAGCATCGCTATCAAAGCTGGCGGCACCACTTAGGGTAACTTCAGTACCAGCTGGCACTGTATTCAAAGGTGAATCAGCAATCAATGGCACCGTAATAATAGCTTCAGGTAAACTATTAACGGCCACAACTGTCACTTGCAGTGAGTCATTACCGCTGACACCATTAGCATCAGTTGCAGACAAAGTCAGTGTATAGACTATATCGGCGGTAACAGTAGGGGCTACAAAAGTAGCAGCAGGCGAATCGTTTGTTGCTTGCATTATCGTAATATCATTTGGCGACGCTGACCAAGCAAAAGTGAATGTCTCGGAATCTCCGGCAGCTTCACCGGTAAGTGAGACAGTCGCCATTTCATTAACCGTTTGGTCTGGCCCGGCATTAACGACTATATTTGTGCTATCAGGGTTATCGTCAGACGAACCTGAACCACCACAAGCCGTTAGGATGAAGGATAAAATAAGTAAACTGGGTAAACGCATCTGTTTTCACTAACAAGGGAATCCTAATTAGTTATCGTATTTTCTAGCAAAAGGTTGAACGATCTTCGATAAAAAATACTAGAGCCTGTTGATCTTTAGTATATGGATTATGTCCAATCTAAGCGTATTTTAGGTAAGGTGTTTATTTGAACACCTGGAAGGATAAGTCAAAAGTTAGTAACACAGCACAAAATGCGTTTAGAAGAGCGTTTTAGGCACCGTTTGTTTGCTACTCATACTGCGTTATAGCCCAACTTATGGAGATGGCTACGTTTCGTATCTCCTAACTTGTCTGAATAGCAAACAATTCGCTGTACAAAGTACACAATAAAGCCCGACTAGCTCTAAAAATAGCTAAGCCGATTGACGCTCCAAGTTCTCGTCTAAGGTCACTTGTGTAGCTTCTAACTGCTTTTTACCTGTCGCAACATCTGTCATGTCATATACCATGATACTGATGTTATCCACCTCTCCAGTATGTGTCATCAGTGGTGACAATATGATGTTTTGATACATAAAGTCTTCAGCTCCCGTAATCGGTCTATAGTTACGGAATTTAAATAAAAACGGCCTTTGCTCCCATGTTATAAACGCCCGATTACGTAACTCAATCACCGGCCGAATTTTGTTCTTGAACCAACTTGCATCCACTTCTTCAAATAATTCAAATAGGGTCTTATCCCTAACATCGCTCGGTAGCAGGCCGCTATGGCTTTCCATGAAGCCATTCCAAACTTTAACCTTACAGTCTTTGTCAATCACAATAATACCGACATCGATAGACTGAATCATGTTCATCATCCAATGAAACTCGGTCATATCATCAATAGCAGAGTCAGTCATATCCTTAATCCTCCAATAAATGCGCGAGTTTATAATTCATCATGTTCATTGATTCTTCGGTAAACAACAAAACCAAATCACATTGGACATCATAACCTTCAAGGCCATAGCTTATTTCAATGGCGAGCGTTCGTTTCCACTTACTCTTATTAGTAGAAATAAGATCGGAAACATTTCTGTGTTGCCCAAGAACAATAGGATGTCCTTGACTAAAACGCAGGTCGAGCTGGCTTGCTAAACTATTCAAGCACGTACCAATGAGAATATTGGCAGCATCCATCAAAAGCTCCAATTGAACCTTATCATCAACTTTCTCTTTAATATTCATTATTTTAGCAACATCATCAAAACTAGAGTCACTTAGAATGAACAAAGCTTCACCACTAACGCCACCACCAATAAAACCCTGACACACTGCAGATACAGACTCTTTGGCTTCAATATCTTGCAGCATCATGTGCATCTCAGAGACTTCAATAAGGTTAACATTAGGTATGGGCAGTTTTACAAAAACACCTAACATTCTTGCTAAACGATCGCCCGCTTGCCCCATCGCAACATTAGTGATCTCTTGATAACAATCTCTAACCTTGGGATCTAACGTTTCCCCATCTTCATCAATGTCCTCTTCTGATTCACCTTGACGAATTCCGTGCTTAACTAAAACCTCATTCAGTGTTTTGGCATCAACAGGCTTTTCAATAAAGTCAATTGCGCCTAATTCTTTAACACGCTCATGCGCGCTCGGCTGAATATCACCGGATATAACAATAACCTTGGTATCAATTTTTAATTCATTGATCTCATGAAGCACCTCATAACCGTCCATGATTGGCATATTAAGATCTAGGAGTAACAGCTGTCCTTTGCCCTCTCTCAGGGCCATAATGCCCTCACGCCCATGCTTTGCAAAATGAATTGATACTGGCCAATCTTCTGGTAGCGACTTGGAGACTTGTTTGCGCGCTACTAGTGAATCATCACAAATAAGAACTGAATACATAGTGTTGATATAACCTCCATCATCCACTTAATAAACTCAAGCGAACTAAAAGCATCTTCATCGGGCCAAAAATACAACTCATAACATCATACTCGAACCATTTAAAAATATAGGGCTCTGCAATCCATGGTAATTTGAGTGCTTTATATTAGTGTTCCGATTAGAGACGCGATTAACGCATGTAACACAACAACTTTGGCACAAGATTCGACAAAGTGCCTAACTTTATATTATCGGCAACTATAAAAAATTGTAGATATCATTTTAGATACTAAATTATAGACGTGCATAGTAGACTTGTAGATGAATATACATTGCACGTTGAAAAAGCAATGAGAAGACGCTTTACCAAACAGTTTGTAGCAAATAAGGCGGTATACTTATGCCAATTTCACAGAATAGAATACAGTTAAGCCAATAACTATGCATGACCTAGTTCAGCAACATTAGCACGGTACTTACGTCCAACTTTAACGGTGTCACCTGTCGTGAGCTGTGCAACATATTCACCGTTTGAGTTAGGTGTCAGCTTAGTTACTTTATTGACGTTAACTATTGCAGAGCGATTAACACGGGGGAACAGTCTCTTATTGAGTTTTTGTTCTAACTCTTTTAACGTTTTGCGAATGATAAGTTGGCCGTCGGATGTATGCAGACACATGTAATCACCCGCAGCTTCAATCCAATGAATAGTATTAAGCTTAACACGTAACCATTCGGTTCCACTTTTGACGGAGAGAACTTCCGCTTCACCGACTGTTTGTGATTGTTGTTCTAATGACTCAATAAAATGCGTTAAAGAATGCCCTGTTTTTCTTTTTAGTAAGGCTTCTAAATAGGCGCGCTGCTGCAAATCATTTGCTTCTTTAATTTTAACCTTGAGCTTATCGACACAGACACGTAAACGCTCGTGTGAAACTGGTTTAAGCAGATAATCTGTGGCACTTTTTTCATAAGCCTTACAAGCAAAGTCGTCATGAGCTGTAATAAATACAATATAAGGTAGCGTCGAACATTGTGTTTGAAGTTTTTCAATTAAGTCAAAGCCATTTAAACCTGGCATTTCAATATCAACAAAAATAACATCGGGCTGGCAAGATAAAATAACCTGAAGTGCATCTAAGCCATCTTGTGCTTGTTCTACAACCTTTATATCGTTGTATTCATCTAATCTCAATTGTAACCCTCGACGAGCCAAAGGTTCATCATCTACAACAACAACTTTTATCAACTCAGACATAGCAAGCTTCACCCAACAACACCTTCTATCAGCTTGGACAAACCACCTTCAAGTTGCAAATTGCAGATGTAACATACTGTGATAATTGAAATACTGATAGACATAAAAAAGGGCTTCACATGATGTGAAGCCCAATAATCAAGGAAACAATACACATTCTTAGAATATGCATGTTACGGGTCACTACTCCCGATGTATAAATTATAGTCAATATTTTTTAACAACTGTATTGTAATGTGATCAAATAACTATAACGTGGGACGAACGTCACCGAAACAGGTGCTATTGGCAACAAACGGTAACTAATTTCGCAAAAACTGGTAGACTAAAGTTGTAGTAAAAGTTTAAAAACTTGAATTTAACTATGCTCGTTCAAGTCCAAATAAGAAGTCTGCCTATCCAATAGATATCATATCAACTCACTCAAACAAATGAATTGTATGGCTACTAATTAGCTAAATGAACATTGCACGAATAATGTAAAAGAAAATAATACTAAGTCCAGCACCAATTGGCAGTGTGATAATCCAAGATATAACAATATTCCTTACAACACCCAAATTGAGTGCAGCAATACCCCTGGCCATCCCAACACCAAGGACAGCACCTACAAGTGTTTGTGTTGTAGATATTGGTAACCCCGTTCCACTGGCTAATATTACCGTACTCGCTGTTGCCATCTCTGCAGCAAAACCACGACTAGGTGTTAACTCAGTAATACGTTGACCCACTGTACGAATAACTCTGGCACCAAGCATGGCTAGACCAATAACAATACCGACGGCCCCAAGCGGCAATATCCACCACGCAAGTGCTGCTTTTGATGCCAGTTCACCACCAGTTTGGACTACACTGACAACCGCAGCAAGAGGACCTATCGCATTGGCAACATCATTAGAACCATGAGCAAAAGCCATAGAACATGCCGTCACTATCATTAACGAGGCAAATATTCTCTCTAAGCCACCGAATCCTCGCTTGTCTGTTTCATCAGAGACTTCCATCTTACCGACAACAATACTGCCTATGATTAAGACGACAACACCAACACCAAGCGATACCAAGAATGATTGACCACTACTTAGGTCCAGTCCAACATGTTTAAGCCCCTTTGTTATAGTGACTAGTGCCATTACAAAGCCACATAGGAACATATAAACTGGCACCCACTTTTTGGCACGCGCCACGGGATCTGCGGTATCGAAAATTAACTTCTGTGCACTTACAAAAATACCAAATGCAATAAGGCCCGAGATAGCAGGCGTAATAATCCAGCTACCGACAATTTTTACAACCTCTCCCCATTGAACAGCCTCGGCGCCTAACCCTACAACAGCAAAGCCAACAATGGCGCCAACAATAGAATGTGTTGTCGAAACAGGCCATCCACGCCAAGAGGCGACAATCAACCAAGTTCCGGCGGCAATCAGCGATGCTAGCATACCGAACACCAGTAGTTCTGGTGTACCTTCAAAGGCATTAATATCAACAATGCCCTTACGGATTGTTGATGTAACCTGCCCTCCAGCTAAGTAAGCGCCGGAGAACTCAAAAACAACAGCGACGATAAGGGCCTGCTTTATAGTAAGCGCTTTAGAGCCGACTGAAGTCCCCATAGCATTTGCAACATCATTAGCACCAATCCCCCAAGCCATAAAAAAACCAAAGAGAGCCGCCATTAAAACCAGGATAAACCCGTATTCAGTGAATACTGTCATAAGTTAAACATCCAACCTTAATATTAAGCTTTTGCCAGCATCAAAAGGAGGCGACCACCGATTTCTTGGGTACCATGAATAATGTCACTCAGCCAATCGATAACGCGGTAGGTAATAAGGGTATGGTTAGCATCCAAAGTCGATTCATACTTATGTAATTGCTGAATCAGTTTTAGCTTCATCTCGTCAGCATCTTCGTCGATCGCATTTAATTCTCTAACTTTAGATTCAATAAGTTTAGCTTCTCTACCCGCAAAACCGGTTTGTAGTAGTTCATCTAACTCATCTATGGAAGACTGTGCTTTACGTGCTGCAGACTGCATGAGATCTAGATAGTCTTTGAAAGATGGTTGCATGTCGTCAGGTATACGAAGCTGCCTTCCATGTACATGTAAAGACACTTCTTTCACTTTGGTATGAATGCGATTTAACTCTCGCAGAATGCCCAAAATATCGGCTCGATCAAAAGGCATAAACAAGCCACGAGGAAGATGGATAAGCAGTTCCCGATCGATCGCTTTCGCTTCTCTATTGATAGAAAATATATCATTCAATATCTCTTCACTCTCTTTTGAATTGGGATCAAGAGTACTGAAGAAAAGCTCTGCTAACTTTTCACAACATGAGGCTGTTAGGCCAGCATGTTGCTCAATGGGTTTTATCGGAGACCGTGCAAAAATGCCAAATATATTGGACATAAATTGTTCCT
>CAZVDU010000115.1:0-13330 GCA_964625615.1 uncultured Pseudoalteromonadaceae bacterium
AGGACCGGCTTTAGCCGGGAATAGCCGAACAATTAAAGTATTTTAGAGCATACTCACTCCTCTTTACATCAGCTCAAACCGGTAACCAAAGCTTAACTACACAGCCTTTACTTTCTCGCCTATTCATCAGCTGAATTTTCCCTTGATGTGCTTCTATGATTTGTCGACATAAGTAAAGTCCTATGCCACTTCCTTCCGTTTTAGTCGTGTAAAAAGGCACAAAAAGATTGTCTTGATTCGCTATACCGTGACCGTTGTCAGAAACAGCTATTACGATATGTGCTCCTTCACGGTATGCCTCTATCGAAACTCGAGGCTTACTATTGCCAGATTCCAAGCCGTTCTTCACTATATTGATAAGTACTTGTTCAATCTGGTCAGAATCAATGTTGAGTGTAATCTCAACACCCACCTTGAGTGAAACACTCTCATCAAATAAGCCTAATACTCGTGTTAGCAGGCCTGCCATTTTAATATGAGATTTATTGGGAGCGGGAAGCTTAGCCAAACTTGTATAGGCTTCGGTAAAACGTTGCAGACCATGACTACGCTCAGTAATAACACGTAAACCTTTCTCTAACACTCTGTCGCCGGCCACCATTTCATGGTTAGACATTGTTTCTGCAACAGAAGTAATAGATGCTAATGAATTATTAAGCTCGTGCCCCAGCACTCGGATCAGCTTTTGCCATGCTTGACGTTCTTCCTCTCTCAACGCACGGGATAAGTCGTTAAGTAGGAGTACATCGAACCGAATGCCATGTTGATGAATGACACTTCGCCTGACTTCCCACCGTCCCTCTTTTGCCGGAAAAGCATGTTCAATAACAAGGCCTGATTCAACCTCTAACAAAGGCGATATCTTTAACTGCATGGCACTCAACCCTATTAACACATGTCTATCCATATCAAACAAGCTCAATCCAGCCCTGTTAATGTGTTTTAACGCGCCGCTTCTGTCAGTCATTAATAGCGGTACATCAAACTCTTCTGTTAGCTTGTCCAGAATGATATCTGACTCAATTGTTTCCACCCTTTCGTGGTGCAATTGCTGTGCGAGTTGGCTCAACTCTTGATTAACTTCCCCCCACGCGCCTTCTGTTTGGCTGGCATTGGGTCTCATGGTGAAGTCTCCCTGTCGAAGCCCTTCAATAATATTAGCTACGCCAAAAAACTGATTCTGCAGTAACCTTCGGATATAAAGTAATCCTCCCAGTACACTCAACAAAACAATGGGTACGATAGTCAATATGAGTAGCCAAGAGTACTCTGCTAATGACGAGATGATGATGAACACCAGTGAAGGGCTAACAGACAGCGTAAATGCCAACAGTATTCTTGATTCAAGACTTCGGGTACGGCCTTTTATTTTTGTTTTGCTTGCTGATTTCAAACGTCAGACATCCAGATTACTTTACTCAGTTATATGATACTTTTCTAACCGCCGCTGCAAGGCATGTCTCGACAATCCAAGCAGGCTGGCCGCTTTAGTTACATTACCACCAAACCTCTGCATAGCTTGCTCTATAAGCGCTTGTTCTGCTTCTGCTAACGTCATATCCGCCAAACCATTGGCCGGTCGCGATTCGGCAAGACCAAGATCATCAACGAGAATTTCATCATTAACACACACGAGTACAGCGCGTTCAATACAATGAGATAGTTCGCGCACATTACCCGGCCAAGAACATGCCTCAAGCGCTCTAGACGCTGCTTGACTAAGGCCGACCGGCTCACGCCGATACTTACGTTTGAACATCTGCATAAAATAGTCAGCAAGCGGTAATATATCGTCTGGACGTTCTCTCAATGCCGGTATATGGATAGTAATAGTATTTAATCGATAGAGTAAATCTTGTCTAAAATTACCATTAGCTATCTCCTCATCAAAATTAACGTTACTGGCAGAAACAATTCGCACGTCTGACGCTTGCGTTCGAGAAGCACCTATGGGTTCAAATTCACCACTTTCCAATACGCGTAGAAGCTTGGCCTGAAGATCTTTGGGAATATTCGCTATCTCATCGAGAAATAAAGTACCTTGATCAGCCATCTCAAAGCGACCAATACGCGTCGCTTTCGCATCGGTAAAAGCACCTTTCATATGACCAAATAGTTCACTCGCAAACAACGTATCTGTTAAGGCCCCCATATTGACGCTGACAAAAGGCTTCCCCTTTCGCTCAGATAATCCGTGAATCATGTTAGCAATGTGACTTTTACCAACACCACTCTCTCCGGTTAGCAAGATATTAGCATCGCTTTTAGCCGTTCGTTCAATCAGTGTCATTACAGCTTGCATAGGCTCAGAATCAACAATCATCTGCACCATGCTGTTGTCATTACTGGTCAATGCTGATAGCCGCCGATTATTTCGCCGTTCATCTAAAAAGCGCAGCTGATTACGGATCAAACTTAACAGACGCTGATTCTTCCATGGCTTCTCAATGAAGTCATTGGCACCATGACGAATAGCTTCGACACTCAACTCGATACTGGCCCAAGCAGTCATCACCACAATAGGCATCAAGCTGTCTTTTTCACGCACGGTTTTAACCAGCTCGATACCTTCTATGCCAGAGGTTGTGTCTTGCTTAAAGTTCATGTCCGTCAGCAGTAAATCAAACGTTCGCCTTGAAAGTAACGTCAACACTTCCTGAGGGGATGTAACTGTGGTGACGTTAAACCCTTCACTTTCCAGCAATAACTCAAGCGTATCTAGAATATGTTGTTGATCATCTGCGATGAGTATCTCGCCAGACTTTCCTTTAGACATTGAGCACCTTCTTTCTATCTTTTCCCTTATTCATAATGCAACGCTTCTTGTGGATGAATGCGTGTCGCTCGACTCGCCGGTAACCAAGTAGCTATAACACCTACTAGCGCGAGTATGACAGGCACAGATAAGTAGGTTATTGGGTCGAGGCTTGACACTTCATACAGAATAGCGGTTAACACACGCACTAAAACAACGGCGAGCACTACACCAGCAACCAATCCATAAAAGACGGGTTTCAGGCTTTTCAGCAATACCCAATGCAATATGAATTTAGGTTGTGCACCCAACGCCATGCGAATACCAATTTCATTAGTACGCTGGCTAACGAGGTTATCACTAATACCATAAACGCCAATGCTTGCTAGCAGCATTGCCAGAACTGAAAAAACACTCACAAGTTGCAAAATAACTTTTTCTTCACTCACCGTGCTTTGGGTCAATACTTTGAGTTCACTTGCATTAATTAAGGGAGCCGCGACATTGAGCTCTGTTGCTTTTTTCGACATATATTTAAGCACATCTTGTTCGCTATCTTTTCTTACTTTAGCGACAACAGACATACCCGGATAGATCTGCCGGGATGAGGGCGTATAAAACTCAGCATTCGACTGATCACGCAGGCCTAAGTGTTTTACATTCCCCACCACCCCAACAATCGTTTTGGCACCACCTAACCAATCGGGCAGAATTAATTGACGTCCGATTGGGCTCCCTTCACTCCATAGAGTATCAGCCAATGCTTGATTAATAATAACGACTTGGCTGCTATCGGCACTGTCTTGCAGGTCGAACTGCCTCCCTTCTAGCAGCGGAATCTCCAGCACGTCAAAGTAATCGTCGGTCACAGCTCTCGTTGCACCGCGCATTTGACTGTCATCATCAATCACAGGTGCGCCAGCATAGGAATAAGCGACATCAAAATTGATACCCGTTCGGCTCATGGGTAAGGTTGATGTACCTGCAGCTAAAAAAACATCAGGATGAGAAGCTACCTCTTCTAGCAGGCGATTCCAATGCAATAGCTGCTCTGTTTGAGATCCTATGCTATCTGGCAACCATACGTGTCCTGTCACTACATTTTCAGCTTCAAAGCCTGGCTTAATGTCGAGAAGCTTAGTGTAACTCCTCAACATTAAGCCTGCACCGATCAGCAAAACAACGGCTACACTAACTTCGGCAGAAACTAAGAGCTTACGGATCCGCTGACTTTTAATTGAACCTGTGCTTTTACTGCCCGTATCTTGCAGTGCAGCACTGAGTTTATGAGGGTTTACCAAGGTATAAGCCGGTATCAGCGCAGTAACCAACGCAGCCACCATAACCAATCCAAAAGTGGATAACGCCGTGCTGATATTAATACCAATCTCTTGGAGCCTCGGGATTTGATTTTCACCAAGAACTTTAATCAATTCGAAACCCCATGCCGCGACTAACAAACCAATAAACCCACCAGCAAGTGACAATATAAAGCTCTCGGTCAACAACTGCAGTACTAGGCTCTTTCTGGTTGCTCCCATTGATACTCGAACTGACAGTTCGTGCATACGATTACTGTAATGCGCAAAACTCAAGTTAAGCACATTTAACAGTGCGATCAAAAATACGGCGGAAACAGCGAGTGACAATAGCACTAAGGTCGGCTCTATTGTCCTCACCAGCCTTTCCTTAAGTGATACGTAGGTCACTTTCCATTCGCCCTTCGCGTTACTATTCTCAGTATTAAGTATCTGGTTAATTGATTGGCTCTGTTGCTGTGCTTGAGTTATCGATAAGCCGTCCTTCAATCTGCCGTAAACAACACCTGGTCGAGAAAGTGTTTCGATAGGGGACCACAATGAGATTGGGAACGAATTATCGATACCAAATCCAGCAGGCATAACACCAATAGCCGTATATTGTTTATTGTTCATCTCAATACTGCGACCAACAATATCTTGCCTTTGGTCGAAGTATTGAACCCAAGTGTCGTAACTCAATACAACGACATTCTTACCTAAATCGTCTTTGTTGTACCAACGTCCTAACAAAGCTGGCACCTGGTACAACTCGAAATAGTCATAGGATGCAATAATTAAATTGAGTGGAACATAATTATCACCCGATCGAATAACGCCTTGGTCGAATGCTTTGAAGGTCAGCGTCTGCAAGGGTGTATCCGCATCTCGTACCATTTCATAAAGGGAAAAAGTCGCAGATTTGCCTCTTCGTGACCGACTCTCAAAATTCAATTCAACCAATTGATGTGATTCGGGTAAAGGTAAGGGCTTTAGCAAAATACTATTGACCAAACTAAACATGATTGTTGTCACACTAATACCAATGACCAAGGTAAGAAGTGAAATCAAGCTATAAGTAGGCTTTGCCAATAAGGTCCTGAAACCAAATACTGTGTCTTTGAGTAGCTTATCCATGACGAACCCCATAGCTTTCTTGCTGAATCGATTTAACAATTAAGCTTTCATCAACTAATCGCCCATCAAATAACTGCACAACACGGTCAGCCATATCAGCGTAACGCGAATCATGCGTCACCATACAGACGGTCGTACCTTGACTGTGCAACTCACTTAAGAGTTGCATGACAGCGTCACCATTTTTAGAATCAAGGTTACCCGTAGGCTCATCAGCTAACAACAAGCTTGGGCTCCCGACTAATGCCCGTGCAATTGCTACTCGTTGTTGTTGACCACCAGATAACTGACCAGGAAAATGTCTTTTACGATGATCCATACCTACACGCGACAAGGCACTCATGACCATGTCTTTTCGTTCTTTTAACCCGACATCCGAGCGATACGTCAGAGGCAGCTCAACGTTTTCATAGACCGTCAAATCACCAATGAGGTTAAATGCCTGAAAAATAAATCCAATAGATTTGCTGCGTAATATTGCTCTTTGCTGTAAATCAAGGGTTGCCGACTCAGTTCCATTTATCAGGTAACTGCCTGCCGTCGGAGCGTCCAACAACCCTAAGATAGATAATAGGGTTGATTTACCGCAGCCAGACGGTCCTGAAATCGATATAAACTCGCCAGCCTGAATATCTAAACTGATATCAGCTAAAGCATGCGTCTCAATTTCATCGGTAAGGAACACTTTGCTGATGTTATTCAATGAAATAATATGTTGTTGCGTCATGTCTCTCATCTCTCGTCTTAAATGATAGTAATCGAATTTTTACATTATTGCGTTATGCGTATGCTTGGATGTTGACCAAAAGCACTGGTGTCTGATATCAGTACAAAATCACCGACCGATAAACCTGACAGAATTTCAACTTGATTTACCGATGCTCGTCCTAAATTCACCGTGGTTTGATTGGCAATTTGGCTCCGTGGATCAAGTACGAAAAGGTTGGATTCGGTTTGAGGGGAAACACCAGACGGTCTCTCTACATAAAGCGCGTCTTGTATTGACTCAATAGTAATGATACCCGTAACGCTTAAATCAGGTCTTACACCTTGCGGTAACTTACTTACAAGCTCCACATCAACTTGAACATTACCCTGTGATACTCGCGGGTCTATGCGGCTTACTCGCCCTTCAATTAACCCATTACGTGTATCGACTGACACAAGGAGATCCAGCGTGATGTCTTTTGCCTGTACCTGAGGAATTTGAAGTTCTGCAACAAGACTTGCAGGGTCTGCAACATGTGCAATAGTCGAGCCGACATCAACTTGCTGCCCAACTTCGACAGATAACGCTTGTAAAACGCCATCAATCCCAGCAGTGATAGTTAGCTCGGCAACTTGCGCTTCAATGTTACTGACAAGGTTATCGTATTTTTGAACCTGAGCTTTTTCTGCTTTTAGACGCGCTTCAATAACTTCTAATCTTCTCTGCTGAGTCTTGCGTCTAAAGGTCAGCATAATCTCACTCTGACGCGTTTGAAGTTTTGTATTCTCAAAATCAATGTCAGAGATGATATTTTTCTGAGCCAGAGGCAACTGTGCTTGCTCTAACATATTCGCGGACTCTAAGCTTAACTCTGCTTCTGTAACTAACATTTGCTGCTCTAACTTCTGCTCTTCTAACTCAGCCGTCACAGCGAGCAACTTAGCTTGAGCAGCATCAAAATCCCACTGTGCCTGCTGCAACTGTCGATTCAACTGAGGGTTAGATACATGAGCAATAACACTACCTTTTCCCACACGAGCACCAGGCTTAATCAGCAACCGTTCAACTCTCCCAGCAGATGCAGAGACAATCCAACGGATACTGGAAGGTGCTAAAACACCAACTCCCCTAACCTCGCGTGCCATTTGACCGCGTTTGACCTCACCCACCCAGACTTCGCTTTCATCAACAGAAGGCATTGCATCACTCAAAAAAAAGGGGATGCTAAGCACCGTTACCACGACCAAGGCGAGCAGTAACCAAATGCTGTTAAATTTAGACAGTAAATTTGTTTTTCTTCTGGCAACGGGAATATCCATAGCAGCCTCATTAGTTTGTAAATGACAAACCTTAAGTAGCCAATGCCGTGCCAACTTGAAAAAACAACGCAAGCTATTGATTAGTATGTTATTTTAAAATTAATAGGCATGATATCATTACCGAGGTGAGCGGTTTTAAACGTGCTTTGCGCGAAATCGCGCATCGTCTATACGATAGAGGGTGCGTTTACAACATAAGCTAATTAATACTTACCAATGAACCTTTAGACGTACAGAAACCTCTAATAGAGGTAATATCAATAGAGCTAACATCTTTAGCAGCGCGTTCACCTCAACTAACGTCTTGGATGGTTCGTTATTCGAATGTAATAGAACCGTACTGTATTAGTGTGTAAACGCGTCAGCCGTTAAGCTATAGTAGCCCAATAAACAAGTACCTGATCTATAACAAAAACATGATTGAAGTCGGAAATATCGAGCACAAACTGCAAAGCATTCATCAATTATTAGAGGGTTACCCAACTCTAATGGATGCGTACCAACATTTAGAACCTTTGGTTTTACCTCTGTTTGATGCAGCCCGCATGAGTATCTTTCAACGCAGAAGCCAGCACCAAGATCTCGTTGCTCGTTTTAAAACGGGTAAAGAAACGCGTGAGATAAAAGTACCTATTAGCCCTCAATCTATCGCTGGCTATGTTGCTATGAGCCAATTGCCCTTGGTCATTAGCGACCCTTATGATGCTGGCGCATTAAGCATGGTTCATCCCAGGTTACGCTTTGCGGACAAATTCGATAAATCCAGTTCTTTCGTAACACGTAATATCATATGTGTGCCTATATTGAATGCAGGTGTGTTGATGGGTGTCATGCAGATCATCAATAAGGAAAGTGGCGATTTCTCAGATGAAGATCTGAATTTAGCGAAATCCGTCGCCGAAATATTAGGCAACAAATTCAGGTACGAACTTGGTGGCACACAACAACCTTTCCAATATTTGGTACATCGTAATTTAATCTCAGATAAAGAGCTTAAGAACCTCACTGACGCGAATCAAGACTATAAACAGCTTATACAGCGACTTATTACTGAGCACCGTATTGCTGAGAGCGAATTGGGTCAGGCTATATCTGTTCATTATCAAGTGCCTTTTTTAGCTTACGATCCAGACAAGTACCAATTATTTCAAAGCGATAGCAAACTCAACCTATCTTATTTAAAGCGCAACTTTGTCGCCGTTATTGCTGACGCAACTGAAAACCCTATCCTGTTAATGGCAGAGCCTAACAACGCGGCTTTATTAATGGAAATTGAGCGTGCACTAGGTATAGACAGCTATGAAATATGCGTTTCGTTGCCAAATACTGTTTTGCAATATCTCGGAGCTTCAAGTGGTTCTGGTAATGGACCGGGCGAAATGGACGACATTCTCGATGAAATTGGAGGTAGCGCAGAAGAGCTCGAAGACACTAACGATGAAATGGCAGATGATGCCCCTGCTGTTGTTAGACTGGTAAGTCGTGTTCTGCAAGATGCGAAAAGACTAAATGCATCTGATATTCATGTCGATCCAGAGAAAAATGGCCCCACTCGCGTGCGTATGAGAATTGACGGTGTTTGCCGTGATACGACACAAGTACCAGCATCACACCACAGTGCTGTCATTGCCCGTATTAAAATCATGGCTAACTTAAACATAGCCGAAAAACGCGTGCCACAAGACGGCAAAATCGCCGTAAAAATGTCTGGTCAATTGGTAGAAGTGCGTGTTGCCACCATACCTACAGTCGCTGGAGAAGGTGTGGTTATGCGGATATTAGCTTCAGGTGGCGCCCTACCTTTAGAAAAGATGAATCTGGCAGAACGCAATCTTGGCTCGTTAAAAACCATGATTAAGAAACCTCATGGTATTTTATTAGTCGTTGGACCTACAGGGTCAGGTAAAACAACCACCCTGCACGCTGTGCTTGGTTTTTTAAATACACCAGATAAAAAAATATGGACGGCAGAGGATCCGGTAGAGATAACGCAAGCCGGATTACAGCAAGTCCAGGTTAGTCCTAAAATCGGTTTTACCTTTGCTAACGCATTAAGGGCTTTTTTAAGGGCTGACCCAGACATTATTCTTATTGGTGAGATGCGTGATAAAGAGACGGCTCACGCAGGCGTTGAAGCGTCGCTAACAGGACACTTGGTATTGTCGACCCTGCATACCAACTCAGCTCCTGAAACCATTACACGTTTGCTCGATTTGGGATTAGATCCGGTTAATTTTTCAGATGCCTGTGTGGGTATATTAGCGCAGCGGTTGATCAGAACAATCTGTCAGGAATGCAAAGAAGCTTATCGAGCAGAGCCTGAAGAAGAAGCCTTTGTGCGAAGACAGTACGGAGAGGAGTATTTTGATGAACTCAACATACAAGGCTCAACAACACTTTATCGCGGTAAAGGTTGTGATGCATGTGGTGGGACTGGTTACAAAGGACGAACCGGTGTTCATGAGCTATTAACAATGACACCAGAATTACGATCCCTTATCTATAAAGAAGCATCTGTATCTGCCATGAAACAACAAGCCATGGATGATGGTATGAGAACATTGATCCAGGACGGCATTTATAAAGTATTGAAGGGCGATACCGATATAAAGCAATTGCAGACTATTTCCGGTGCAGAGTAATTTACCCTGAAAATAAAAAGTTAGTTAAACCTCACATCACGCGTTGTATCTAAGATAATCTAACATCAGGGAATTGATATAACTGATTAATAATACTTTTGGTGTATATACTTTAACGAGTTTATCGTTAACTATGTGCTAAATACCCTATAAACCGAAGACAACCAAAAGTTGTTAATTTAAGGTAGATGTAGCTGTATGACCACAATCCTTTCAAAGCACCTTTCTAAGCTTATTTTGTTACCAGGTATGCTGTTAGTGTTGCTTATTATTATTGATACAGTGAACGCATATCGCGGCATTCAACAAGCATCCGTTATTCAACAAAATGCTGCGCTGGTGAAGCAAAGCAGCGATTTAGTTCATGAACTGCAGAAAGAACGTGGCATGTCTGCAGGCTTTTTGGGATCAAATGGAGAAGCTTTCAAAGCAGAGTTGGCTAACCAACGTAAAGCAACAGATCAAAATATCATTAAGCTCCGCGATATTTTAAATGACAGCGACTACGATGAGGAAATTGTTAGTACGGTTAATCAATTACTCCGTAATTTGTCGGGCATTTCCAATATACGCGCTCGAGTCGATCAGCTTGATATACAATTAGGTGAAGCGCTAAGTTTTTATACTGGCAATAATAAGACCTCCTTGGATATGACAGCAGATATCAATCGCGGTATCACCACTGCTGATATACGCAGCCAGTTTGCGACTTTATATAATTTTGCCTATGGCAAAGAGCAAGCCGGAGTGGAAAGAGCTGTTCTCAGCAACGCATTTAGCATGGGCAACTTTACGCCTAATCTATATAGCCGTTTTATTGCATTAACAACTAAACAAGAATCTTACATGAAGGCAGCTCTGTCTTCCGCTGATAGCGACTTTAAACCTGTGATCAATAAGTTGCTTAATTCAAAGGAGCAACGCGCAGTTGAAGCTTTTCGTGAAAGGGCTAACAATGCTCAAGGTGAATTAACTGATTCAGCTACAGACTGGTTCGCCGCTGCAACCGCAAGAATCAATCAAATTAAGATAACTGAAGAAGCACTTATAGAACAGATCCGCCAAAGTGCATCAACTAATGCCAATGCAGCACGCAACCTTATTATTGTTGAAGTCATTATCCTTATCATTGCGATTTCTGTAACTTACTTGCTTTATTCGACAATCAATATTCGCCGCCTTCAAGCTGAAGAAATCAGCCGAGTCATGCAACAAGTCTCTAATAATCATGACTTAACGCAAACTATCGATAAAATTAGCCATGATGACCTTGGCGATATTGCAACCAAATTGAATAACACTTTTTCTCAATTACGAGGGGATTTAGTCACTTTTCAGGACTACGCGGCACAAGTTGCTTCAGCAAGTATGGAAACAACGGTTGTTCTTGAGCAAAGTCAAAATAACTTACAGAATCAGCAAAAAGACATCAGTTTAATTTTGAGTGCAACAGAAGAAATGAAGCTTAGTGTCATAAAAGTAACAGAAGATATTACGATTGGTGCTGACAATGTCGAAACGACTGTTAAAGAAACGGAAGAAGGTAATGCTGCAGTTAAAGAGGCTGTAACAGGTATCGGTGCTTTAGCTACGGAAGTCACTTCATTAAGTGAAACGATAGGCAATTTAAACGAACGAGTGAACAATATTCTTGGCATGGTTGATGTCATACAATCAGTTGCTGAACAGACTAATTTATTGGCGTTGAATGCAGCTATTGAAGCTGCAAGAGCAGGAGAGCAAGGCCGAGGCTTTGCAGTTGTCGCCGACGAGGTGCGGACGCTAGCGCAAAGAACCCAAAAATCGACAGAAGAAATATCGACTATCGTAGATAAGCTGCAAGAGGGCTCAAGCCAAGCATTTTCTGTCATTGACAAGGGTATTGTTAAGGCCAACGACGCCGTAACGAAAGCAAACAATATTGATACTGTACTGGTGAATATTGTCAGTAATATGAAAGCAGTTGATGATATAACGCACTCTGTTGCAGCCACTATGCAACAACAAACTAATGTCGTAGAAGAAATAAGTAACAACATATACAACATCAATACCCAAGCTAATGAAACAGTAGTTGGTGCAGGTCAGATTTCTGCATCATCAAATCAAGTCGCTCAAATAGCAGGAGATATGCAACAACGGATAGCGACTTACAAAGTTTGAAACAATTCAAAGGAAACCTCCTCTAATTCTATCTGGTTATCCAGGAGAACTTAGCATATAGTTTTTCTATGCTTATATATGCGGGTTGAACAACGATGAACTTGGGCACTTTTTCGGTCAGTCTTACGGTTAAGGATATCGCTAAATCAAAAGCGTTTTACGAAGTCTTAGGTTTTAAAGCGCTTGAAGGATGTGGTTCAATCGAAGACAAATGGTTAATCATGAAGCAAGAGCAAAGCATTATTGGCTTGTTCGAAGGTATGTTTGACCACAACATCATGACATTCAACCCAACAGATGCCAGAGAGGTAGAAAAGCATTTATTGTCACATAATATAGTCATTGACGCACCGACATCAGGAGAATCTGGCCCGACGCATTGCATCCTGAAAGACCCGGATGGCAATGTCATAATGTTCGATCAACATTAGAAGCGCGGGACTTGCAATGATAAGTAAGAGTACCCAAACACTATTTGCCTTAGCTTTATTTTCGTTTTTTCTACCTTCCTATGCCCACGATAAAGGGCATGTGACCTATCTTGCCAATGAAGGCATTATGGTAACGTCTGAGGGCAACAAAGTTTTATTCGACCCATTCTTTCACAACGATTACAACAACTATCAATTGGTACCTAAAGATATCGTCACTGCTATCATGAACAATCAGCCACCGTACGATAATATTGATGCAATTTTTGTTAGCCATTCACACGGTGATCACTTTGCAGCAGGCGACATGGTTAGTTATTTAAAAAAGCACTCATCTACAAAGCTAATAGCCCCCACTCAAGCGGTTGCAGCCATGGTTGAATTTAGAGATTTTAAAGGTATCAAATCACAAATTACTGCTGTCGAACTCGAATATGGTGACGAAGCTAAAACGTTTGACGTTGATAATTTGTCTGTCGACGCTCTGAGGATACCTCATGCCGGATGGCCAAGTAGAGCAGATATTAGTAATCTTGTTTATCGAGTGTCATTGAACGGAAGCAATCCCGACACAACGAATACGGTTATCCACATGGGAGACGCTGACCCTGAAGACGATCACTTCAGGCCATACAAAGAACTCTGGCGGTTAAAAGAGACACAAGTCGCCTTCCCACCATACTGGTTTTTCTTATCTGCCGAAGGTCGAGATATTCTGGATTCTCGTATTAACGCTCTGAAGAGTATTGGTGTTCATGTTCCGGTTAAAATTCCACAAGACTTAAAAGACTCAGGCCGAGACTTCTTTTCTAAGCCAGCGGAAACAAGACAGCTAAATAAAGAACATAGCCACTGATAGCAACAAAGGTAATAAAA